>JAYTMF010000707.1:0-3534 GCA_043728755.1 Flavobacteriales bacterium | reverse complement strand
TCCGTGCAGGTTAGTCCCGTCATGCCGTTTCGATCGCTCTACTTCGCTTTACCATTTCTCATTATGTCGTTATTCGCCTTCTTCGGCGAGTTGAGTCGTTCATTGAATTATGTGATTGCAATTGGAATAACTGCTATTGGCTCGTACTCTTTGATTATGGAACGTCAACACTACAAAGTGTTTTACACTGACGGGTATCGAAACATTCATACCACTGCGATAAAATGGGCTGAGAATGAAGGAGCCGGTGCCATTGTTTCTTACTTGCCCCATATCTTACAATATGAAGAAGAACATCTTCAAAAATCCGACAACTCACGCTTCAATCCCAATGAGCAATGGACAATGAAGGACTATCAACAGGCTATTTCTGCACAACAAGAAAAAGCAACTTTTGTCTTGGCAAATTCGTGGCAATACTATAAGATTCCGACTGAAGTTTTTGGAATGGTGTACGATGCCTATGGGCACATCACCTTACAGCAGAATTATTTCAACTCTTGGTTATTTGTTTTCGATAGAGCAACGAACAACAACAGAACGCAGTATTTAAATCAAGATGAAAAAGAAACTTCAATAGGGGGCAAACAAATAAAAAGAGAAAGTGCAAATCACGAGATGGTTCACTTCGGCAACGGTGATGAGTTTGGCTATCTGGTTTCAATGAAATTTCCCGGAACTCAAGGTAGTTACCGTGACTGGATCATAGCCTCGGCGACTGTGCAAGATATGCGTTCGTCGAATGCGATGCTGGTCGTAGAAGCGAAGGACGACACAGGCAAAACCATTCATTACCATGCGCGATCGTTCGATGAGTTTTTAAGTGAAGGCCAAGATTCAGGACGCGTCTATCTCGGAATTTTTTCCCCTGACATTTTCAAAAAATATACGGGCTACACCATCAATGCATACATCTGGAATAAAGGCGGAACATTCGATGTTACCGACTTGAATTTTTTGCGAATTGATGGCAACAAAATCATGTATGCTTTGGAAGAGAAAGTGTTTAGGACAGACCTTGACTATCTACCCGGATATGAATAATACCGATTGCACAAGTGTAATAGTCCAAGCTTTGCTTAGCCAGATTGAACTAAACAACTGTATCCATCGGCATTTAACACTGCATGATTTCTCAAACATTGGCCTGTTTTATAAATCACATTGGTATAATATTCAGGACAGTTTATTCACCATACTTCGAAGAAACACTCATCCGCGTGACCGAATTTTCTCAGATCAACCCTTCATCGATTTGCGAAACATTTTATAGCGATGACGTATTGCCATCACCGTACCGATCACCATCACGAGACATCCCAACCAAAGAACGTTTATCTGTGGGAAAACTTCGGCGGTCATGATCAGCATATCGCGTTCGGAAGATGTGTGTTTCTGAACAGTCAACTCAAGTCCTTCCGGCTTTTGAGACAATGCAAAGAGCATTTTGAATTGCTTTGACTCTACCGGATACGTGAAGGGTACGGAGTCTTTCAACCAGATCATCGGAATCATCACATTTTCCGACTGATGGCCGTCTGTGATACGCGCGAAAGCCTTCTTACCAAAGATTCCCTTTGGAAGATTCTCTGGAAGTGAATCAATGACCACCAGACTATCAATCACCATTGTAACCAATTCAGTCAATCTAATCTCTGTTGAAGTTTTCACAATTGCCGACTTGGGTTCCATAAATCCGGCGGCATCCGTCTTCTTCTCTTCCACTTCAGTATGCTTGATGAAAGTGTATAGGTCGTGTCCTAAAAAATGCTCAATGCTCGGTTCCCGGCTATTGCCTTTTGGCGACATCAATACACTCGGCTCAAGCACGAACAATCGCTCTCCAGGATAGCCCGGTGTCCACAACTCAAGATCTTCAGCATGATGCGCATCGATCTCCGCCGGTGTCACCTGCGTCCACAAACTATCGTCAGCAGCATCGACTAAAAAACTACCCGAAGCAATATGTGATTTTTTAGCTCTGAAAGGTTGTCCAAATACCTGCACGTAATCGCCTTCCTGGTATGTACGTGGCATCTTGCTGAAGTATTCCACAGTGCAGAAAAGTCTTTCACCTCGCTTGTTCTTTTCCTTATAGTGAATGTAATAATCACCCATCGGCAAAGTGTCGCCCTGGAAGATCATGAGGTCTTCGCTGTTTTTGAAATCTTCGCTGATGTCGGAAATATTTCCGCGTTGATTTTTAGAAATGAAATGGCTCTGCCAGGTGCTGATGACAGCACCGAAAATCAACAAGGCAAATCCAAAGTGAGCAACACTTGCACCCATCATATCCCATTTACCCTTCAACACGCGAAGCCCATAATTGGCATTGGCGATCAAAGCGAACGAACACGCCCAAACCAACAATAACAACGAAAATTCCTCACCGTCAAAATCAATAATAAATGCCAACCCGATGGTGAAAGCAATAGATAGCACGATACTGAGAGAAATCCTTTTCAGGAATTCCTTTGTCTCCGTATTCTTATATTTCAAATATTGACCAATACCGATTATGATAAACAACAGAAATGCAAGTGGCACTTGAATTCGATGGTAGGCATCAAATCGCTCTTTGTCTGCTGGCGCAGAAAATTGATGATCGGCAAGTCTTTTGAATGCTTCCCAATGAGTAGAATCATAAAGCCAAGTAAACATTCCCTCAAACGGAGTAAGAAAAATATTCCCGACATTAACGGATGTCACCACTGTGATGTGCAGAGCAGATAATATCAACACCAACGCTCCAATGAACATCCAAAATTCACGGCTCCACAATGCCTCTTCTTCACTAACTGTTTGCCTGAATTTTTTCCTGTAGGCGATGATCAGCATTATCAAAGAGACCACTACGAAAAGTAAGGAAAGTCCGGGAATCATTGTGCCTTCACCGGGCAATAATTTATCCGCCTCTTCTGCAGAAAGGTTGGATTGATGAGTGAACAGACTACCAAGTGCAAGAACGAAAATCGAAGCACTAAAGCCGGCGTATCCTATTTGCCATTTTCTATCAGACACCATGAGATAAGTACTCATTGCCACGAAAAACATGAGGTAGATAAGAAGCTGAGCAAGGATACCACTATCAACAAAAGAGTGCACACTGCTATCGCCGAGAACACCACTGCGTGTCAAAAAAGTGGAATAGAGCACCAATAAGAACGAACTGATACTCAACAAAAGTGCAGCAAAAACAGAAGTCCCTTTTCTTTGATTGATCACCAATAAGTGAGCAGCGGCCACGAGCACCAGCCATGGCACAAGGGAAGCATTCTCTACCGGATCCCACGCCCAGAAACCACCGAACCCGAGAGCTTCATAAGCCCAAGCGCCACCCATTAAAATTCCCGTTCCGAGAATCATCACACCGAAAAAAGCGTATGGAATTGCGGGCTTCATCCATCCTGTATAATCACGTTTCCATAAACCGGCGATGGCATAAACAAAAGGAATCACCGTGGATGCAAAGCCTAGAAAAAGAGTTGGCGGATGGATCGTCATCCAGTAATTCTGCAACAACGGATTCAACCC
>JAYTMF010000706.1:0-1945 GCA_043728755.1 Flavobacteriales bacterium | reverse complement strand
GTAAATATGTGGAGCAAATGCATCAGATAATACAACCGGGTGGAATGCTTGCCGGACTCATGTTCAATTTTCCACTTACGGATGAAGGGCCGCCATTTGGGGGTAGCATAGCGGAATACAAAAGGCTGTTTTCGGGTAAATTCGAAATCATTCAATTGGATGAAGCACGCAATTCTATTAAGCCACGCTTGGGAAGAGAACTGTGGGTAGAGTTGAAGCGCATCTGAATTCTATTACTTTTGAAGCATGACGCGCGAACGCTCACTTATTCTCGACTCAGTACAGATCGCTCAAAAATTGATGCGTATGGCACACGAAATCCATGAGAACAACTACATGGAAAAGGAGCTGACTTTGGTTGGCGTAGTTGGTCGCGGAAGTGAGGTAGCAGCGCGCCTCGGCAAACTGCTTTCATCTATTTCGGATCTTACAGTTTTTGTAGAAAAGATAGAGTTGGATAAGGAGAAACCTTTGAACAGTGAAGTTACCTTTTCGGGTGAACTCAAATCACTAAAAGGAAAAAGTGTGGTCTTAGTGGATGATGTACTCAATTCAGGTCGCACGCTTATTTATGCCGCGAAATTTCTACTCGACGCAGAACCAAAAAAATTGGCGACTGCAGCATTGGTAGATCGTTTTCATCGTAAGTTTCCAATCCGCGCCGACTTTGTTGGGTTGACGCTTTCAACCAATCTTAAGGAACATATTTCGGTGGAGATGATGAAAGGAAAGGAAGCCGTTTATCTGGAATAATTTCCTATCAGTGAAATGAGTTTTTTTGTATTCAGAAATCAACTCCCATGCTCACGTAACAGGTTCTGCCATTGCCAGGCAAAAGACCTGGGCCTGGATAACCGCTACTTCTTCTCGTTGCATATTTTTCATTTGAAAGATTGTTGACGCCTGCTTTGATGTTGAAGTGCTCCGTAACTCTGTATGTCATCGAAGCATCCATTACTTTATATCCGGAAATCATTCCGCTTGTGGCCGTTGTATTTGGCGCTTCTGTGTTTGCCGCATCAGTGAACACATCTCCTACCATGCTTGCTTGAAAAGTCGCTGATATGGTCTTGTATGAATATGTGGCTCCAAACCGGTGTATATATTGCGGCGAGTTCTCAACGCGCTTGCCTTCTATTGATATTAAAGGATCATTGGCAATTGCCGGGTTGTTCCAGCTTGTGTAGCGCGCATCGATGAATGCATTCGAAGCAAACAGACTCAAGCTTCCTATGAGAGATGAAAGTCCTGCGATGCTGAGTGGATCAACTTCAATATAAGATTCAATTCCTTTGCTCTCCGACGAACCAATATTTGTTTTGAAAGGAACATTGTCCGTAGTAATGACACCTATGCGATTGTTATACTGCACATAAAAAGCCCCGATATCAAAGTTGAAATAATTTTTAATAGTTCCCCTGAAACCCATATCGGCATTGAATCCGCTGGCATCTTTTAAGTTCTGATCGATGACTTCTGTTGTGGATGAAGGCGTGAGCTCCGAAAATGTAACGGGTCGATACGCTCTTGAGTAATTGCCATAGACATTGATTTTTTCCGTAAGGAGCATTTCGATCCCTGTACCATAGAGAAATATATCTCGCTCTCTTTTATCAGAAGAAAGGATACCGTCTGCAGTAGTGTTCAAGTAGCCGGCCATGCTGTTTTTAAGAATTTCATAGCGCACGCCGGGAACAACTTTTATCCGTCTTCCGATGTGGAAAATATTCTCCGCAAATGCTGCGTAGTTAGTTGTGCTGAGGTCTATTGATTTGCCATAATTCGGTTCAGAAAGAGCTATGTCATAATCAAGTCCACTGCTACCAACGCCTTTTTGCCGTCTTGCTGTCTTACCTTGATATACGCGCAAACCGAAAGCAACTGTTTGTGGTGTATTCCATAATTTATATAGCGCTGTTGCGCGTAGCTCACTACCATAGTTCCT
>JAYTMF010000705.1:0-3103 GCA_043728755.1 Flavobacteriales bacterium | reverse complement strand
CTCTCCACCGTCATCATTCACGAAGTAGGTCACAATTGGTTCTATGGAATACTGGGTAGCAATGAAAGGGACAACGCATGGATGGATGAAGGGATCAATTCCTTTTTTGAAACGAGAACAATACTTGCTACCTCGAAAAACCCGAATGCACTTGAAATGATGGGTGGCGGATTGAATCTGAGCAAAATCTTTGGGCTGGATAAATTCTCCTATCAATACCTGAGTGAAGAGTTGCCCTACCTGATCAGCGCAAGAGGCAGTAAAGACCAACCCATTCAGGCCCCTTCCGAATATTATACTGAAATGAACTATGGCACCATCGTTTATAAGAAGACAGCACTCGCATTCAATTACCTGATGAACTACCTCGGCGAAGAAAAATTCAACGAGTGCATGCGTGTGTACTTCGAAACCTGGAAGTTCAGACATCCCACACCCGATGATATTAAGCTCGTATTCGAAATAACGACAGGCAAAAATCTAAGTTGGTTTTTTGACGATCTGATTTACACAAAAGGTCATATCGATTACAAAGCGCTTTCGGTAAGGTTCAAATCAGGGACTTCGACATTGACCGTGAAAAACGATGGCGAAATTGGAGGTCCCTTTTCAGTTGACATCATTCGCGAAGGCCAACTTGCCGATCGCAAATGGTATGATGGAATTGCTTCACTTGAGAAACAATCGTTGAATATTGATGCACGAAAGGGCGATCTCATCAAGATCAATAATGTTCAAGGAATTCCGGAATACAACCGAAACAACAACACAATACGCACCAAAGGAATACTTAGAAGAACAGAACCCTATACACTTAAGCCCATTATAGGCATCGACGATCCCGAAACTTCTCAATTGTTTTGGACGCCTCTGATTGGCTGGAATAACTACAACAAATGGATGCTTGGCATTCAATTGCACAACCGTACAATACCTGCAAAGAATTATAAATGGAGCCTGGCACCCATGTACAGTATAGCGACCAAAACGTTTAATGGATTTGCGCGTATTGAATACAATAATGGAAGGATTGGTGTGGGTGTGCGAGGTCAAAGATTCGCTGTTTCAACATTTCCCTACAACGATAAAAAATATGTAAGATCCTACGATCTCATTTCGCCTTTCATCAAGGTCATGTTGTTTCCAGACCGGTTACAAAAAGACTGGCGTGGCAATGTTGACGTCTCCTTTTTCAGCATTGGGGAATTACTCAAGAATGACAACAGTAGATTTATTGGAGATTACGATCAGATATATCCGGATTATGGCAAAGGACCACGCATCAGCCATCTTCGCATTCGTACAAACCTCATCAAGAAAATGGTGCGCTCAGAATTTGGTTTGCAATCATCTTTCGAAGGCGGCGAATACACGAATTGGTCAGTCTTTCAACAACATACTGTGATGTTCGATTATATCTATCGAGGCAATGGCAAAAAGAAAATCAAAACAAGATTGTATTTTGGCAGTGGCGACGGTTTCTATCTGAATGCGGCAGGTCAGTATGGCGGTAGTAGGTACGATAGCAACAGCCCTAAGAATCGCATAGCCAGTGATTATGTTTATGACGGATTATTTCTCGGCAGGAGTGATGTCACCGGAATTTTCTCGCAACAATTCATGCGTACACAAGGTGGTTTGGCCACACCAACACAGCAATCAGCAAATAAATCATTGACCTCACTGAACGTTGAAATGGATGCACCTATCAAGTTGCCGATAAGCCTTTATGGTGGCGTTGCTATTTTAAAGAACATCAAGGAGACGGAAGCCACTGCGGGCACCGAAATCACAGCCAATATCACCAACGATAAAACACGCTTCCTGTGGAATACCGGAATTTCTATTCCGGTTGCGCCGGGCATATTGCAGATTTATATTCCATTGTTATACTCTACAAACATTCGCGACGAACTAAAAGCACGTGATGTCAAGTTCCCGAGCACTATTATGTTCGACTTGAATCTTAATCTGATGAATCCTCAGGAACTCATAAACAACATTGGAAATTGAAACTAGCTTCTGGTAAGAAAATATATTTTGCTTCTGATTTTCATCTTGGCGCTCCCAACAGAGAACAGAGTCTCATCCGCGAAAAACTCATTGTCCGTTGGCTCGATTCGATCCGTGATGATGCCTCCGAAATCTATCTTGTCGGTGATATTTTCGACTTTTGGTTTGAATACAAACGTGCTATCCCTAGAGGCTATACAAGGCTACTGGGAAAAATTTCCGAAATCACAGACAGCGGAATACCGGTTCATGTTTTCACTGGAAATCACGACATGTGGATTTTTGACTATCTGCCGGCTGAATGCGGCGTCGAAGTCCATAGAGCTTCTGTAGAACGCGTTTGGAATGACAAAAAGATACTCATTGGTCATGGTGACGGGCTTGGACCAGGAGATCACGGATATAAATTCATAAAGAAAATATTTTCCAGTAAAATTTGTCAATGGTTGTTTGCAAGGTTGCATCCCAACTTCGGCATTTGGCTCGCTCAATCACTGTCAGGTTATAGCAGAAGTGCAACTGGCGATAAGGATCGGAAATTTTTAGGTGAAGAAAATGAATGGTTGATCATATACTGTAAAGAACTTCTCCAACAATCGCATTACGATTATTTCATTTTCGGTCACCGTCATTTACCTATCGTTCAGAACATCGGCGATCAATCCACCTACATCAATCTGGGAGAATGGTTGCACAACAACACGTATGCTGTATTTGATGGAATAGAATGCAATCTGATGCAATTCCCTGAAAAGACGCAATTCCCATTTACACCTCTCTAATTTCTAACAATTATGAAAACTATACATCAATGGTTGGAAGAATATGGTGTAAGTCATCAAAATTCCACCAATAAAATCATTCATTGGATTTGTGTGCCGAGCATTTTTTTTAGCGTGATAGCACTGCTCTATTCTGTTTCACTTCATACTATCCTATTCAACGTGCCGTTGACCGTTGCCCACATCGTTTTATTCGCTGTGCTTATCTATTACTCGTTACTTTCTATTCCATTAGGCATCGGGATGATGGCATTCAGTCTTATATGTCTAACCCTCTGCAATGTCCTTTCAATGCTCGGTTTTAAATT
>JAYTMF010000704.1:0-1722 GCA_043728755.1 Flavobacteriales bacterium | reverse complement strand
AATATCAATGTTGAAGCCGCAGTTATACAAACAAGACAAGAAGCCAAAGCACTCGAACGCAAAATTCTTCATTTGGCAAAAAATGGACGCCGGAATAAGGATCTGTCATTGGCTACATTATTCACACCACTCACAGAACATCCGGGAAAGTTTACGGATATGGAATCCAGTAAAGCGAAAGGAGCGGCAAGCAAATCCTGGTTACGGATATATGCCATCAGACCATTGGCCGACGACCTCAATTTCTTTGTGGTTTCCGGTGGAACAATAAAACTGACAAGATCTATGCAGGAGAGCGTGCACATACGTCGCTCGAATTGCAAAAAATAGAAATGACATTGGATTATATAGAAAATCCCGAAGAACATTCACTTTTTGAACTCTACTGAAATGAAAAATAAAAACCTGAAAGAAAAACTCCTTGGCGATGCGAAGCAGGATAATTCATGGATGGAACAAGCAGAAGCGCGGGTTCTCCATGAAAAATGGCAGGATTTGTCATTTGCAATTGCAACGCGCATACTGACTACAATCAAAGAAAAAGGAATTACACAGGTGCAACTAGCGGAAAAGCTCGGTGTAAGTCCACAGATGGTAAATAAGATCGTCAAAGGAAAAGAAAACCTGACACTCGAAACTATCAGTCGCATCGGTGAAATGCTTGCAACAACCCTGATCGAAGTTCCATTACGTCCACTCAAAGTTTCCAGAAGTACAGTATCGCATAGCGAAAGAATTGGCATTCGCGCTACACGCACCCGGCTTATTCAGGTCAATTCCTTGTTTGGTCGCGAGTATATTGTAATTGATCAAACCAATTGTGAAATTGCCTAATGACGAAACAAAATTCAAAGATGAAAAAATTGGAATCGCCTGAAGAAGTAGCCTTTATGCTACAGTCTATCACAACAGATCAGTTTGCAATTTTGGATGAAAGAATTATACCAACTGAAGATTTGGAATTGCGGACAGATCTAAGTTTTGGAATACATGCAGAAAACCACACCATTGGAGTGTTTCCCAAATTCACCTTCACACAAAACAGCATGCCTGTGATGTTAATTGAAATTGGGTGTCATTTTTTACTCAAGCCAGAACATTGGGATAAGATGAAAAACCAGGATGGAAATATCCTCGTTCCGAAATTTGTCATGCGCCACATGGCCATCATTGCCGTAGGCACAGCGCGTGGAGTATTGCATGCAAAGACAGAAGGAAGCGTGCTCAATGAATTTGTTTTACCAACGATAAATGTGACGGAGTTGATTGATGAGGATATAATGATTTTGGAAGGATGAATTAATTGAATGGGAAAATAATTCATCGCTATGGAACCGATTGAAGTGATAATTACTGTTGTTGTAGGATTGTTCGGCTTGTCCTATCCTGTTCTGTTGCAAATTGTTTCTGGCTTAGATGACCGCTACGAATCGACGAAAATTACCGAATAATATCGAAATCAACGGAGCTTCTTAATTTTTAGAGGTGTATTACTACCAATATTCTAGACCATCGGTTTTATTTTTTAGACTTAACCGCTGGTCTAGAATATTGGCAGTAATAAAGGCAGATCTCTGTTTCAGAATCTGAAGTTTCTCTTCCATAGTTCTGTGTGTTTTTGATTTTCTTTCGTTTGACATGACTCGGTAAAATTAATGCTAGTCTTGTCCGGATAATTAAGGGGCTAATTAAGTGAGGCTTCATTGAATGAGCCTATGGCAC
>JAYTMF010000703.1:0-6175 GCA_043728755.1 Flavobacteriales bacterium | reverse complement strand
GGAAGAGCGCAGAATGAACATTCTTGGTAACAACATTTCAAGATTATTGCATTTATGTTAGCAGCGAATTCATTTTAGAATGACCGATATGAAACTCATTTCTTTGGTAATACCTTGTTACAACGAAGCCGAAGGGTTGCATACACTGATGTTACGTCTTGATGCGGTGGTAGAAATGCTGAAATCGGAAGTAAATGTGGAAGTGATTATGGTGGATGATCATTCTATAGATGGCTCCAATGTTATTCTCAAGCAGCTTTGTGCCGATAGAGATTATTTGAAATTTATTCGCTTATCGCGTAACTCGGGAAGTCACATTGCCATCATTGCCGGGATGAAATATTGCAAAGGCGATGCGGCTGTTTTTCTTGCTGCAGACCTTCAGGATCCACCTGAGCTGGTATCAGAAATGCTCGTTAAATGGCGCGATGGATATGATGTGATCTGGGCCGTGCGTGCTGAAAGACGTGGTGTTTCACGCATCTCGGTTTTCTTCTCCAATATGTTCTATCGACTGTTGAATAAAATGACAGAGATACACTTTCCAAAAAAAGGCGCAGACTATGCACTGATGGACCGTAAGGTCATCGATGGACTGGTGCGTTCAGCGGGAAGCAAACCAAGTCTGGGAGCGCTTATCTCCTGGCTGGGATTCATGCAAACAGAAATACCCTATGTGAAAGAGGAGCGCAAATTCGGCTCAACAAAATGGACACTGTCGAAAAAGCTCAATGCTTTTGCTGATGCATTTGTTGGATTCTCGTATCTCCCGATGCGATTCATGTCGTTCATAGGTTTTCTCGCGGCTTTTTTTGGATTCATCTACGCAGTCATTGTGGCAGTTGCCAGAATAGTGAACGGTAAGGCTGTGGAAGGTTATGCTTCTTTGATGGTTGTGATCCTCATCATCGGCGGTTTACAAATGCTGATGCTCGGTGTACTTGGAGAGTATTTGTGGAGAAATCTTGAAGAATCTCGCAAGCGACCGTTATTCCTGATCGAAGATCAGGAAGGTATCCAGATTTGATTCGAATAATCTACAACATCAATTTTTTAGCGATAAATGGCTGGATTTTAAGTGGAGGAATAAGACAGGATACCACTTTTGGGGGATATACAAACGCACATTGTCATTGTTGAGGATGATCATATTACTCTACAGAACATCTCAGCTTTTCTTAAAGTAACCCCAGGATTCGAAATTCTTGGCTCATCCACAACAACTGAAGAAGCGTTGGAGAAAATAGACTTTGCATAATGCGATGTTTACATGCGGATTTTGAACTTGCGGGGAAATCAGGAATTGAATGGATCCAAACATTGAAGCCTGTTTATACCGATTGGACAAGTGTAGTCGTCCAATCTTTGCTTCACCACATTGAACTAAACACGTGTATCCATCGTCATATACCATCGTATGATTTCTCAAACATTGGCCTGTTTTATAAATCACATGGGTATTATAGCTCAGATCGGAGAATCGCACATGACTTATTTTTGGCGAATGCTCACAGTTGATTTCCATGTAAATCATTTTGACTTTTTTCGGAGCATCTAAATTTTATTATTGTGAATTTTCTCCCTGTTGTCATGTATAGTTTTCTCTACGCTGTTCTAAATGTCAGTGGTGCAGCGCTTGTAAAAAGTGAATTGCAAACCTTCAAACTGGAATTCATGAAGGATTACATAATGCTGCTATTTCGATGGAAAGTGATCACAGGTTTTGCCGTGATATTGATCTCAGCGCTTGTGCTTTTCAAGGCGTTGAGTCTCGCACGTTTTTCAGTAGTAAACCCGGTGGCCACAGGAATCAATTTTATGTTCACATTGGCAGTCGGATACTTTGTTTTCAACGATCGCATCACTTGGCTGCATATTCTTGGTTTGACTTTGATCATCACCGGAATTCTCGCCGTGAGTATGGCGGAAAGGTGAGCATTCATTGGCCGCTGTCTTTTCAAAACTTTACTTTTGCGAAATGTTTTTATCCGAAATAGTCCAGAACCAATTATCCAATAAGTAGTTTTGGAATACCATTCCGAGCAATACGGATCTGCACATACATGGTGTTTACAGTATTTAATACCAATGTGATTTATAAAACATGCCAATGTTTTAGAAATCATACAGTGGTAAATGCCGATGGATACACGTGTTTAGTTCAATCTGGCGGAGCAAAGATTGGACTATTACACTTGTCCAATCCGTAATAGGTGGAAGTTAAAAGTTGAGTATGTCGTGCATTGGCAGCCTATCCCTTCTAACTCGCAATGGCCAAATCAAGTTCCTGATTTGTTGATTTTTCTCCAAAAGTGTATGTACTCGCTTCTTCGATGACACCTTCAAGTTGCCTGCACTACAGTTAGGAATTCATCTCAGTATCACTAAGTTTGCACCCCCTCAAAAAGATTTACAGAATTTCTGCATTATGAAAATATTTGTCACAGGTGGCGCGGGTTTCATCGGTTCGCACCTCACTGAAAGATTGGTCAAAGAAGGACACACCGTTCACATATTTGACAACCTCCACCGCAATTCTATCAAGTATTCTGACATACTTGAACATCCTTCTGTAACTTTTACTCAAGGCGACATCCTCGATAAAGACAGTTTGAAAAAGGCTATGGAAGGTCATGAGATTGTTTTTCACATGGCTGCCATCGCCGGCGTGAGTAACTATTACAACTTTCCCGCAAAAACTTTAAAGGTCAATCTCATCGGCACATATAACGTGCTGGAGTGCATGGTTGAATTAGGTATCCGTAGATTGTTCGATATGAGTACCAGTGAAACATTTGGTACCGATGCAGTCGAAGTGGATGAAGAATCATATCAGCGCATTGGCCCACCCCAAGACAAGAGATGGTGCTACGCTGGAAGCAAAATCGGAGGAGAACAACTCGTTTTCCGATATTCAGAGGAATACAACTGGGACTCTACAGTCATCCGTCCATTCAATATTTACGGGCCTCGTCAGATTGGGGAAGGCGCTATAGCTAACTTTTGTAAGAGCGTATTGGATCAGAAGGACCTTCTCATCGAAGGTAGCGGAATGGCGCTTAGATCATGGTGTTATATCACAGACTTTATAGAAGCGCTCATGGTCATCTTCAACAAGCAGCACAAAGGTCCTGAGTGTTTCAATGTGGGCAATCCATGGGCTATTGCATCTACGGTGAGCCTTGGCGAAGAAGTGATACGTGCCGGCAAGAGCATGTCAGATCTCGACATGAAATCGGCCATTAATTTTGTGCCGATGGATTTCACGGAGATACGCGTGCGTTATCCCAAAGTGAACAAACTCCGCGATATGTACGGATGGCAACCAAAAGTGAATCTTGCTGATGGCATTTTCAATACTCTAAAATGGTTCAGAGAAAACTATGAGAAAAATTAGTGTAGTCGGATTTGGTAAAATCGGGCAGGCGGTTGTCGCCAACCTATTGCAGAATGATATTCATGTCATTGCAGTGGACATCAATCCGGACCTCAGGAAGATGTTCGATGACGACGCTTATGTAAGCAATGAACCGGGGCTTGCGGAAGTGTTGAATCCTTCGTTCAAATCTGGTAAATTAAAAATTTCAAGCACGTTTTCCGATATCAGCGGCAGTGATGCCGTCATCGTTGCAATTCCGCTTCTTGTTGACAAGCAAAAAAACATTCTCGATCAGCCCTTTCTCGATTGTTTCAAAAATCTTGCTCCGCATTTTGAAAACAAAATGTTGATTGTTATCGAGACCTCGATTCCGGTGGGTTATGGAAGAGGTACCGTCGTTCCGGCCATAGAATCTCAAAGCAAAATGCATGGTGTGGATTTTCTTCTGGTGCACAGTCCTGAAAGAATAAAAAGCGGAACAATGCTCGAGCAATTGTTGCGTACACCAAAAGTGATCGGTGGTGTTTCGAAAGAAGCAACGGATCGCGCATATGAAGTTTACCAATGGTTCATCGATAAGAGTTTACTACATCTCGTGGGCAGTATCGAAGCAGCCGAAATGGTGAAACTTGCCGGTATGGCATATCGTGATGTGAACATCGCACTTTCCAATCAACTTGCACAATTTGCCAATGCAGTCCATGTCGATTTCGCTGATCTCATACCGATGATTAACACCGACGGCGAAGCGCATTTGCTACAACCTGGCATCGGTGTGGGTGGTCATTGCACACCGGTATATCCTTATTTCCTTATCAATAATTTCAAAAATGCAGGCCTTGATTTTGACCTTGCTTCCAGAAGCCGCGCTATCAATGATGGCATGGCATCGCATGCTGTTAAACTCGCCATGTCTGCTGTCAATAAGAAATCAGCACTGATTTTAGGATTGAGTTTTCGTCCCAACATCAAGGAAGACACATTCAGCACAACATACTTGCTACAGGAGGCATTAATTCATGAAGGCTTTGAAGTGAAAGTGCACGATACTGAGTTTTCTACTGACGAACTTGAACGCAAAGGTTTCATTGCCACAACAGATATTTATGAGACCAATGCCGAAGCTGTTTTCGTTGTTACGATGCACAAACAATATGCTTCCATTGATTTCGCGAGGTTAGCTTCATCCGGTGTGAAAGTGATTTTGGATGGACGAAACAGCTTAGACAAGTCGCAAGTGGAAGCATCCGGGATCGAATACATTGGTATCGGACGTTGATCTTTTTAGACGCAACACTTCTCACGTTTTTTTGATTCAATTATTAAACACTTATGATACCAATTGCCAAACCATATCTCACAACGGAGGACGCACAGTCTGCTTATGACGTCATCATGTCGGGATGGATCACTCAAGGTCCGCGCGTGCAAGAGTTTGAAGAAAAATTCGCAGCATACACGGGAACAAAATATGCCGTTGCAGTGAGCAATTGTACTACTGCGCTGCACCTGTCGATGATCGTTAGTGGCGTTGGTCGCGGTGATGAAGTGATCTGTCCGAGTATGAGTTACATCGCTACTGCCAATTGCATTCACTATGTTGGTGCAACGCCAGTATTTGCCGATGTGATCTCGGAAACATATAACATGGACGTCGCTGATGCCGAGCGAAAAATAACTCCCCGAACGAAGGCCATTCTTCTCGTTCATCAAATCGGCATGCCCGCCGATATCGACGCTTTTCAGGCACTATGCAAAAAGCACAATCTCATACTCATCGAAGACGCTGCTTGTGCGATCGGTTCTTCCTATAAAGGAAAAAAGATCGGAGGACATTCCGACCTTGTTTGTTTCTCTTTTCATCCAAGAAAAGTAATCAGCACCGGTGATGGTGGAATGATCACGACGAACAATGAAGCGTACTACAACAGGATGAAATTGTTGCGTCAGCATGGCATGAGTATCAATGCCGGAGTGCGACACAGCAGTGACAAAATTATTTTCGAGGACCACGTTGAAGTGGCATACAACTACAGACTTACTGACATTCAAGCCGCAGTGGGTATTCAACAATTGGCAAAACTGGATTGGATCATCGGCGAGCGAAGAAAAGTGGCCGATGCATATTCAAAAGCGTTTGCGGATATTTCATTTATCAGATTGCCAAAAGAAAGGGAAGGCGATTTCACGAACTGGCAGTCGTATAGTATTTACCTCAAATCGGAGAGTCCGGTGAAGAGAAATGACTTGATGCAGGCATTGCTCGACGAAGGCGTTGCTTCGCGCCGAGGTGTGATGACATCGCATCGGGAAACAGCATATAAAGCAGCAAGCATGGGCGTTTCATTGCCGGTTTCTGAAGACGCCTGCGACAACAGCATAATCATTCCGTTGTATGTTCCGATGTCGGTTGATGATGTCAACACAGTCATCAAAGCATTCATGAAATGTCTCGGTTTCGCCGGTTGAGTCATACCGATTGGACAAGTGCAATTGTCCAATCTGTGCTTCGCCAGATTGAACTAAACACATGTATCCTTCGGCATTTACCACTGTATGATTTCTAAAACATTGGCCTGTTTTATAAATCACATTGGTATCAATTGCTCATGCATTGCTTTTCGCAGTGAAATCCGCCTTGTACTTGGGCGCTTCCCTTACCTTTGAAATAATAATATTCACTGCATGCAGATCATTTTATTTGAAGATAAAAAATGGAGTAGGTTTTTGCCACTCGTTTTCACAAGGCCCGTTGGAGATCTTCTCATTGGCATTCAGAAAATTTCAGAGAAGTAT
>JAYTMF010000702.1:0-6471 GCA_043728755.1 Flavobacteriales bacterium | reverse complement strand
TTGGGCCGTTGGTAGTTGAAATGAAAGGCGAGATGCCAATTACGGTACAGAGCCTAGTTGTTCTTTTTGTGGCCATCGCATTTGGATGGCGCGTTGGTTTACCCTCTGTTTTGATCTACCTCGCCGCAGGGGCACTCGGCTTGCCGGTGTTTGCTGGCTATAACTCAGGCTATAAGGTTTTCTTCGGTCCATTTGGTGGATTCTTCTTTGGCTTCGTGGCAGCATCGGTCATCAGCGGTTATTTGTCGGAACTTGAAGCGTTTCGCAAAGCATTGCCCGCAATGATGAATTGGTTTGCGGGTCATGCAATCATCCTACTATTCGGAACATTGTGGCTGATTCAATTTCAACCTGAAGAATGGAAAAGCATGATCAGTGGTCTACTTCCGGGTGCAGTGATCAAATCCGTGATAGGTGCTTTGGTGATTTCGCTCATCATTCGGTTGATGACAAAAGAGAAAAAGGAAGCTTTCAAAGATTGAATTAGCTTGCCACAAAATTTCTCACATGGGTGATACTTTAAATTTCGAACAACTGGGAGGGGTTGCGATCATTCGGTTGAATCGCCCTCATGTGTTCAACAGTTTTAACCGCGAGATGGCACTCGATCTTCAGCAAAAGCTGGATGAAGTGAGCACTGATGAAAGTGTTCGCGCCATTGTACTCACAGGTACGGGCAAAGCGTTTTGTGCCGGACAAGATCTGGCTGAAGTGACAGGTCCGAATCCTCCGGGTTTTCGCACGATACTCAGCGAACATTACAATCCGATCATCACGCGTATTCGCCAAATAGCGAAACCTGTGATAGCATCGGTAAATGGCGTGGCCGCAGGTGCCGGCGCCAACATCGCGCTTGCCTGCGACATTGTTGTGGCTTCGGAATCCGCGGCTTTCATTCAGGCCTTTTCCAAGATTGGTTTGGTACCCGATAGCGGAGGTACATTTTTTCTACCACGTATGATCGGTTTTCAAAAAGCTTCGGCATTGATGATTACAGGTGAAAAAGTGAGTGCAACAGAAGCAGAAAGATTGGGCATGATTTACAAAGTGTACTCCGATGCTGAATTCATGGAGTCGACGATGAAACTTGCGCATGAGTTAGCTGCGATGCCAACGCACGCAATAAGTTTGATCAAGAATTTGCTCAACCAAAGCATGACGAATGATTTGAATACTCAACTGGCGTTTGAAGAGAAATGTCAGATTGAGGCGGGACAGACGGCGGATTATCAAGAAGGAGTGACGGCGTTTATGGAAAAACGAAAACCGACTTTTGGAGGAAAATGAATACTAGGACGCAGAGATACGCAGAGGATTTTTCATTTGTTGAGTTGCTGATTTTGAGATTTATCCCAAATTCCGAGCACTCTTCAATAGTTTAACTTTTGTGATTCTGCGAGAGTTTTTACCTTTAAGTGGCGTGCCTTCCTGGCAAAAAAACGCTGACATTAGGAGAATCGCAAAGTCACCAAATCAAAAAATTCAATCTACAAAATATAAAATAAGTGATGAATTGGATAGACGTAAATAGCGAACTTCCTACAGAGGGTGAGCGCATCCTTGGATACCTTCCGGGCAATAAGGTATTTCTTCCCGGTAAGTCAGGCGAATATGAATTGCGCGAAGTAGTCGTATTGAAATTCTGCATGGATTTTTATCCGGAAGGATCTGAAAAATACGCGAAGAATGGACCGCACTTCTGGCAGGGCGAAGGCAACAGCAATCACTTCTTTCGCGATGTGACGCACTGGATGAACCTACCCAAGATGTAGTTGTCGGAAATATTCCGCCAGGATAACAGAACAAGCCGTAGCGGCATTCAGCGATTCTGCTTTTCCGGCACCCGGAATGGTGATCGAAGCCGACAACACTTTTTTCATTTCATGACGAATGCCATGACTTTCACTGCCAATGACGATGGCCGTTTTTCCTTTAAACACAAAGTCGAACAGCGCCATTCCATTCATCTCAGCACCGACGATTGCATAACCATTTTCATTCAGCACAGTACCAATTTGAGCCGTTTCGAGATACCTCACGTCCATTCGGAAAATGCTGCCCATCGTTGATTGCACCACCTTTGGATTGTACAATTCCACGCAATCCACTGTACAAAACAGATGTGCTATCCCAAACCACTCCACACTGCGGATAATGGTTCCCATATTTCCGGGATCAGCAATACCATCGAGGACGATTACCGCTCCGGAAATCTTTTCTGAAACGCTTTTATCCGGGAAATGCAGGACAATGAGATAAGCTGAAGAAGAATTCAGCGCGGACATTTGCTCCATTTCCTTGGTGCTCACCAAATGCGCATTTGGGTGCTTCTTCGCAAAAGAATCATCCGTGGAATAAAGGCTATGAACGACATATTCGGATTGAATAGCCTCTTCAACCATCTTCAATCCTTCCACTATAAATAACGCATTCGCGATTCTGAATTTCTTCTGATGAAGCGATCTTACAAGTTTGATGTCTTTTTTCAACGGTGGTGTTTTTGCAAGTAGATTTCGCACTATCGTTTTTCTGAGCAAAATTGCGCTGCAAGATTAAGTCACATTGAGGAGTATTTCCAATATAGCATTGTTGTTCGTTGTGGTTGCGATATTCGCCTCTTGTAGTGGATTGCGCAGAGTTCCCGATGGAGACGCATTTCTGCAGCGACACGATGTGGTCTTGCACAAATCAGAAGAAGACTTCGCGATCACCAAAGATGAACTGCTGACATTCACGAAGCTCAATCCCAACAGGCGCATTCTCTGGCTCAGATTCAATCATACCATCTACCTGATGGTGAACAAAAACAAGCTAGAGGAAAGCGACAGAAAAACTGCTGTGAGATGCGCGAAAAAAAACGCACGCAGGCTACGAAAGGGAAAAACGCTGAAGGAGTGTCAAAGTTGGCGTTCATTCATGGCATACACGGTAGGAGAACCGACAGTACTTCTCGATTCCGTCAAAATGAAAAAAGGTGCGGAGCAAATGAATGTCTATTTGCACAAGAAAGGCTACTTCAGAAGCGAGGTGGCCCCTGAGGTTATATTCAATGAGAAGAAAAACAAATGCCGCGTTGTCTATAACGTAACACCCGGAAAAGTGTATCGCATACGCACGATCGACTATAACATTAGCGATCCGGAAATGGCAAAAGTCGAATCCGTCATACTGGAAAATTCACTGATCAAACCATCATCGAAATTTGATATTGATGTCTTGGATCTCGAACGCGAACGCATTGCTACATTTTTCAATAACCGCGGATACTATGAATTCAACAAAGAACATATCATCTACAAAGTGGATAGTTCGCAGGGCGGATATGTCGTTGATGTACGCATGAATCTACAATTGCAAAAAGAATCTCTTATTGCGTTTCCAGATAGTATTGTTGAAGTGCCGCATAAAAAATATTTCATTGGCGACATATACGTTCAAACAGATTTTAATCTGGCAACACCTGATAGAATACCTCCGGACACGATTTACTTTGACGGTTTCAAAATACTAAGCGATGGAAAACCGGATATTACGGAATACCTGATCTCCTGTCTTCAAGGGTACAACACAGGCGACTTGTATCAAAAAAACAAGCTGGACAAAACGTATAAGCGGTACAGTCAATTGGGCGTATTCCGCGCATCCAATATTCAATTGATTCCTAAGAAAGAAGCGGCAGGACCGAACATCAACATATTGGATACATACATTCGATTGACACCAGCGAAAAAGCAATCTTTCACGATAGATCCACATGTCACCAATCGAAGCGGCAACATGGGAATTTACGGCAACATCACCTATACCCATCGCAACTTATTCAGAGGTGCAGAAGCGATGGATGTGCGTATCATCGCAGGTGTCGAGGCATCTCAAACATTGGTTCAGACTTCCACACCAACAGATGCTACAGGACAACAGATCAGGCGAAACTTAGGACTGAATACTTTTGAGTTTGGTCCCGAAGTCACGTATCGCGTTCCGCGACTGTGGCCATTCGGCTGCGACTATACACAACTGAGCAGCGATCCTCAGACCTCAGTCAGTGCTGCATTGAATTACCAAAGCAGACCCGACTACGAACGAACACTTTCGCAATTAAAGTTCAGCTACAACTGGATTGAAAATCCGGATGTGGTGCGAAGGGTGAATATTGATGCAGTAGAATTCAGTATCATCAAAATTCAGAAATCGCAATCCTTCCAGGATTTTCTGGATCGCTTAAGCGACGCCTTCCTCTCAAACAGTTATCAGGATCACTTAATCCTTGCCACCAATGCTGCATTGACATGGAATACACAGAAATTGAAATATCAGAAGCACTATTATTATTTGCGCATAGCCGGAAGTGGGGCGGGCAATCTTCTGAATGGATTTATGACGATCATCGATGCACCTGTTGACACATCAAACATTCACACCATTGCAGGAATTCGGTTCGCGCAATATTTCCGTGGAGAAACCGACTTGCGTTATTATTTCAATGTCAACGAGAAAAACGCATTCGTGTGGAGAGTCTACGGAGGGTTGGGAGTGCCACGCAAAAACGCTGTGGTATTGCCGTTCGAGAAGAGCTTTTTTGGGGGAGGTTCCAACGGCATTCGTGCATGGCAAGCGCGAACACTTGGACCGGGCTCATATAGAAATCCGGAGGATCCACAAACATTCAACAACATTGGCGAGATCAAACTGGAAGCAAACTTTGAATACCGTTTCAAACTGACCATGATGTTCAACTGGGCATTATTCGTAGATGCAGGAAACATCTGGCTTATCAATAAAGACATCGTAAGACCCGGGGCGAGCTTCTCAAGCGACAGATTCATGAGTGAAATTGCCTTCGGCGGAGGAGTAGGAATGCGACTCGATTTTGATTTTTTCCTTGTTCGTCTCGATCTTGGTTTGCAACTGAAAGACCCGGCGAAAATCCAAGGTGAGAGATGGCTATGGCAACCGAAAGACGAATACAAAGAATACCTCGCATCGACCAATAATCCTGTGGATCGCATTCCTTTTGCGTCGAATCTTGTGTTCAATCTGGGGATAGGTTTTCCTTTCTAACTATGTGAGTTCTGGAGTTCAGCGTTCCTCGAAGTCTTTTATTCAAAACCAATTCGAGAATTTGTGATGTGGTGATGTTTGAAAATTAAATAAATGTACGTTCAGCGTTCGGGAGTTCAGCGTTTGTTGAAGTCAGGTTATACCGATTGGAAAAGTGTAATAGTCCAATGTTTGCTTCGCCAGATAGAACTAAACACTTGTATCCATCAGCCTATACCACTGTATGACTTCTCAAATATTGGCATGTTTTAGAAATTACATTGGTATTATATGAAACAAAGCACACACTGACTTGGAGTTTATTGCTCGGAATTAATCTGAACTCCCGAACTCCTTTAACTTTGACGACATGAAACTTCACAGCATAGAGACCGGCTTTTTTAAATTGGATGGCGGCGCAATGTTCGGCGTAGTACCGAAGAGCATCTGGCAAAAAACAAATCCACCTGATGAGAATAATTTGTGCACGTGGTCTATGCGCTGTTTGCTGATTGAAGACGGCAAGCGTCTCACACTTGTTGATACTGGAATTGGCAATAAGCAAAGTGAAAAATTCTTTGCGCATTATCATTTACACGGTGAGGCGACAATGGACAAATCACTCGATCAGCTTGGATTTCATCGCGGTGATATCACAGATATATTCCTCACGCATTTGCATTTTGATCACTGTGGCGGTTCGATAGAATTGGATAAAGGCAATGGAAAATTTCGCGCGGCCTTTGAGAATGCAACGTACTGGAGCAACGAGCGACATTGGGAATGGGCGACCCAACCCAATCCACGTGAGAAGGCGAGTTTTCTATCTGAAAACATATTACCCATCGCCGAAAGCGGTCAACTGAAGCACATCCCAAGAACAGGCGACCTCTCTCCTACTCCATTGGGTTTTGATGTTGTTTTTGTGGACGGCCACACCGACAGTATGATGCTTCCGCAGATTGAATACAACGGCAGAACATTGGTGTACATGGCTGATCTGTTGCCCAGCACAGGACACATTCCTCTTGCCTATGTGATGGGCTATGACACGCGCCCGTTGATCACACTGGAAGAGAAAAGAAAATTTCTCCAAAGGGCTGCAGAAGGAAACTTCGTTCTGATGATGGAACACGACAGCGTGTATGAATGCTGCACCGTTCAAATGACCGAGAAGGGCGTTAGGTTAAATGAAGTGTTGAGATTAAATGAAATGTGACACGACAAAAAAATAAAAAATGAGTGCTTCAAGTACCATTCTAAATACAATCATCATCGATGCCCCGAAGAGCGACGTATGGGATGCGCTGATCCATCCTGCCAAGACTCAAATTTATACCGATTGGACAAGTGTAATAGTCCAATCTTTGCTTCGCCAGATTGAACCAAACACTTGTATCCATCGGCATTTACCACTGTATGATTTCTCAA
>JAYTMF010000701.1:0-3996 GCA_043728755.1 Flavobacteriales bacterium | reverse complement strand
GCAATTACACCCGTTGCAAATCTTGAACCTGTATTTCTTGTGGGGACTACAGTGAAGCGTGCATCATTGCACAATGCAGATCAGATTGAGAAACTGGATATCCGCGAAGGTGATGTGGTGTTTGTAGAAAAAGGAGGGGAGATCATTCCCAAAGTGGTTGGTGTGGATGTAAGCAAACGCATCGCGGATTCAAAACCTCATGAATACATTACACACTGTCCGCAATGCGGAACCGAACTCATTCGCAATGAAGGTGAAGCACAACATTATTGCCCGAATGAAAATGGTTGTCCGCCACAGATAAAAGGAAAAATGGAGCATTTCATTTCCCGCAAGGCGATGAACATAGAAGGCATGGGAAGTGAAACCATTTCCGGGTTGTGGGAGAAAGGGTTGTTGAAGAACGTAGCCGACATTTATGACCTGACCTATGATCAATTGATAGGAATAGAGTTTACCATTAGCGATGAGTTTGGTGAAGACATCCGCACCAGATCGATGCAGGAGAAGAGTGTTCAGAATTTGCTAAGTGGAGTAGAGGCGAGCAAACAGATTCCTTTTGAGCGGGTATTGTTTGCGCTGGGAATTCGTTTTGTCGGCGAAACGGTTGCAAAGAAATTGGTGAATCATTTTTTCGATATCGAAAATATGCGCACAGCAACATTTGATGAGTTGATTACAGCGGAAGAGATAGGGGAAAAGATCGCACAGAGTATTCTGGATTGGTTTGGCAACGAACAAAATCTTGCAATCATTGAGCGAATGAAGAACGCGGGATTGCAATTCGCAGCAGAACGCAAGGACGTTTCACATCACACCAATAAGCTTGAAGGGAAAACATTTGTTGTCAGTGGCGTGTTCGTTAATTTCTCGCGAGACAGCATAAAGGAAAGCATCGAAGTAAATGGAGGTAAAGTTTCAGGGTCGATATCGAAGAAGACCCATTTTCTCGTGGCGGGAGATAAAATGGGACCTGAGAAAAAAAAGAAGGCCGAGGATTTAGGAGTGTCGATCATCAGTGAATCGGATTACGAAAAACTCATTTCATGAAGAGTATTGAACACGATTCAATGACGGAACATGGTTGAAAAGCACAATTCAGAAATAGTAACCATTCGCGCCACGTGGTATAGTATTGTGGGCAATGCGCTATTGGCTGTGGTAAAGTGGGTGACGGGTTATTTTGGAAATTCGTATGCTCTGATCGCGGATGCACTCGAATCTACGACCGATATTTTTTCCTCGCTCTTCGTATTGTTTGGATTGAAGTATGCGCATCGTCCTGCGGATAAAAATCATCCTTACGGGCATGGAAGAATTGAGCCACTGGTCACATTCATCGTTGTCGGATTTCTTGTTACTTCTGCTCTTTGGATCGCGCATGATGCCATCCTCAATATTCAGACTCCACATGAATTACCGCGGCCATATACATTAATAGTGCTAGCAGTCATTATCATTTTAAAGGAAGTCTATTATCGCTTCATCCAGAAAAAAAGCATTGAGACCAACAGCACTTCATTGAAAGCAGATGCCTGGCATCATCGCAGCGATGCCATTACATCACTTGCTGCGTTCATCGGTATTTCAATCGCTTTGCTGCTTGGCGATGGTTATGAAGCAGCCGATGATTATGCCGCATTACTGGCATCGGTTTTTATACTTTACAATAGCTATCTCATTTTTCGACCAGCACTTGGCGAGATCATGGACGAGGATCTTCACCAGGATCTTGTGGAAGAAATTCGCGCAAAATCGCTGTTGAGTGATGGTGTGATTGATACTGAAAAATGTCATGTGCGTAAAGTGGGCATGCTCTATTTTGTCGATCTTCATTTGATCGTAAATGGAGTGATCAGTGTCCGTGAAGGCCATGAAATCGCGCATCGTCTCAAGGATCATCTTCAGTCTAATATTCCGCATATAGCCGATGTGTTGATACATGTGGAGCCGAAGGAGTAGTACTTTCAAAGTTCAGCGTTGGTGACGTGAAGGCAATATGAATAAGTATTCAGGCCGAGCTGAAATGAGTTGGTTGCGAGTGGTCAATGGAATTTGAATGAAATAGTTCTGAGGCAAACTAAGGTTTCGGAACTTGACGAAGTTGATTCAGATTATACCAATGTGATTTGTAAAACAGGCCAATGTTTGAGAAATCATACAGTTGTAAATGCCGATGGATACACGTGTTTAGTTCAATCTGGCGAAACAAAGATTGGACTATTACACTTGTCCAATCGGTATTCAATATTGCTATGATCACATATGGAAAAATTCTTTTATAGATGAAAGAACAAAGTCCCGCGCAACTCTGAACCTCAAACTCCTCACTATCCCGCCCTCTTCCCGAGTTCGATTGCATCGAGCTTCGCCATTTTGCCATTTTCTACTTCGAAACGCAAAATTGTTCTAACGTGATGAAACCCATGCTTGCCTGCAGCTCCCGGATTCATATAAAGAAATTTTAAACGTGGATCGTGCTTTATAAGACAAAGGTGTGAATGACCGCAAATGAAAACCTGTGGTGGATCTTTTCTGAGATCGTTGACAATGGTGGTTGCATAATTTCCTGGTTTTCCTCCAATGTGCGTCATCATGAAATCCATGCCTTCGCAATTCCATCGCAGCGTTTCATGTGTTTGCTTTCTCAAGGTATAATCGTCAATGTTGCCATACACAATTCTTGTCGGCTTAAATTTATTCAATTGATCCAGCACATCTTGCGTACCGATATCACCGGCGTGCCATACCTCATCGCAATGCTCAAAATGACGAAACACAGCTTCATCCAGCCATCCATGTGTATCCGAAAGAAGCCCGATTCGTTTCATGCACGCAAACTAATGCAATTGATTCTTAGTTTATCCCGCATTACGCATTAGAACCATTTTGTTGCGATGCGTGCGGGATTCTCGAATCTACGCGATAGAAAATTTACTTCCATCGCACAAAAATGAAAGTGAGTTTTCTATCGCTTGATTTGGGTATATAGTTCGGGTGTTTACAGTTGCGCGAAGTCATTCCACTTTGCTCGTTTTACATTTTGTCATGAAGTAATATTCTTCAGCCATGTATGGAAAGTTCAACGTTGGGGAGATGAGAACATCTCCATGAATCCTCGTTACAATCTCCCGAGTCGCAACGAACTAATGTTGCTCAGGCAACTCTGAGCTCCTGAGCTCAGAACCTGTATCTCTTTGGTTGCGAAAAATGCTCCATGATAAATTCGGCACTTAGTTGGGAGGAATCACTTCACGGAATTCCGAACTCCCGAGCTCCCGAACTTTCTCCTTGTTAATAAAAATTTGCCGGATGCTTTGACTTGGACAAAAATGGTGTACACTTGCAGCGCGCATTCGGGTCTTTTCTGTAGGAAAATCTCACAAAGAGACATTCCCCCAATTAAGATTTACAATTTCAATCTGCATTTACAAAAGCATTTAATTTTTCATGTACAACCTGTTGCAACTAAACAGCATGAAGGTAGCCGAACTCAAAGAGGTGGCTGACCAGATCGGGATAACCAACGCTGAAAAACTTAAGAAACAAGATCTTATTTATAAGATTCTTGACGTCCAGGCCGTGCAGGAGCAAGGCCAAGCAGCATCTGCAACGCCTGTGGCAGGAGAACAAGTGCCAAATCAGGAAAACGATACTCCTGTTTCAGGTGGTCAACCGGAAGGTGATCAGGTGAGGAAGGAGAGGCCAAGAAAACCTCATCAGGAAAGACCGGATCAAAGACGTTCGCATACTGAGCAAAGTCAGCCCGATCTTTTTAAGGAATCGGGTGAATTAAAGGCGCCGTCATCTTCTCCGGGAAGAGATCAAAGCAGAGATCAAAGCAGAGATCAGGGAAGAGATGATAACAGAGGTCAGAATCGAGATCAGAATCGAGATCAGGGCAGGGATCAAAACAGAGATCAGAATCGAGATCAGGGAAGAGATGATAACAGAGGTCAGAATCGAGACCAGGGAAGAGATCAAAACAGAGATCAG
>JAYTMF010000700.1:0-3391 GCA_043728755.1 Flavobacteriales bacterium | reverse complement strand
AACTTAACTATAAAAAATATTAAGATAGTTCCGTTTGATATTGGAAGTGCCCTTAACGAAGGACCAATGAAATCAATCGATTTGACCTTCATAAACTTTCAGTCGACTGCGGGTATGATTGAGTTCATCTTCGAGTACCTCAATTCTTTTTAAGAGTTTGAATACGGCATCGATACCTTCGAAATTCAAATCCAATTCTTCGTGCATCCTAATCATCTTCTCAAGATCACCTACCATCTCCTCGCTAATACAAGACGAATCTTCGATCGTTACCACTTCAATCAAATCATAATCTTTCAACTGCTCGAAGAAAGTCATCTCAATTCTATAATGAATGCACAACTCAGATAGCTGTATGTATTTTTTGTTGCTCATGACGTTCTGATATTTTTGAGTTCGTTGAACAAACTTTTCTCCTGATCTGAAAGATTCGTTGGCGCGACAATTTTGTATGTGATGTACAAATCACCAAATGATCCTTCCTTCTTGTATATCGGAAATCCCTTTCCTTTCAATTTCACCTTTGTACCATTGGGTGTTTCCGCAGAGACCTTCAATTTTACTTTACCATCAAAAGCGTCTACGGTGATGTCACCACCGAGCATTGCGGTATATAAATCGAGCTCAACCGTGGAGTAAAAGTTGTCACCATCGAGTAAAAAAGGCGTGTCGTTGGTGATTGCAAAAGCAATGATGAGATCGCCATTTGGACCACCGTTCACTCCTTGTGCCCCTTGAGCTTTGATCTTAATTTTTTGTCCGTCTTTGACACCGGCAGGAATGGTCAATCGGATATTGCGCCCATCAATAGTGAGCGTGCGCTTATGGGATTCAAAAACCTCTCGAATATTCAATTGCAACTCTGCATGAAGATCGGAACCTCGGAATTTTACATTTCCACTGCTTGCTTTGGAAGAACCTCCTCCAAACATGGATTCAAAGAAATCGGAATAGTCGCTCGATGAATAATTACCGGCGCCGCTTGCGCCGCCACCGAAAGGATTTCGGCTATACTGCGAACGCTCCCGCTCTGCTTCGGCATATTGATCAGCATGTTTCCAGTTTTCACCATAAGCATCAAACTTCTTTCGTTTCTCGGGATCGCTCAACACTTCATTGGCTTCGTTGATCTCTTTGAAATTCTTCTCTGCTTCCTTATCGTTTGGATTCAAATCGGGATGATACTTCCGCGCCATTTTCCGATACGCCTTTTTAATCTCGGCTTCCGTAGCGGTTTTGCCAATGCCGAGTATTTTGTAATAGTCAATGACAGCCATAGAAAGAATATGTGTGCGTATAAATGTAGGTAATACCGATTGAACAAGTGTAATAGTCTAATCTTTGCTTCGCCAGATTGAACTAAACACGTGTATCCATCGGCATTTACCACTGTATGATTTCTCAACCATTGACCCGTTATATAAATCACATTGGTATAACTTCCATCAACCCAACTTTCGTAACTGAAAATTGGGTTGATGGAAGTTGCCATTAGTCCCTCTCTCAGAATTTAACTTACTTTTGAAAAAGTATGCAATGTGATGATCAGTGCTTTGACACATTGCCTCTCGGAGAAGCCGAAAACCGCACAGAGTAGGCAGCAAAACTTCTAAACCACTTTCAATATGAAAACATTATATCGTAGCTGCATAGTTCTATTCTACGCCATGGTTATTCTTTTATCTGACAACGCCAACGCCCAGACCATTCTTCTTTATCAGAACGATTTTGAAACACCTCTTACATCACCTGTGGAAAATTGCGGTCCCGACCTCGATGCCAATCCAGTGAATTCTCTTTATGCGGGTACAGGTCAGGGTACCGGTGGTGGTGGTATCTTTCAGCAAGTGAATACTGTAGAGACCATGCTCATCCATGGACCGTCCAACCAGTATCTGGATCCCATAGGTCTTGGAGGTAATTACTGCATCAGCATGCTTTCAGAATTGCAGGAAGACCGGATGGCGCTTATCTTGAACACGCAGGGTCTCCCCTTTGCCAATATTACCCTTCATCTTTCACCGATTGATCTGGCAGGTTGCGGAGGTCCTTTTGAGTTGGATACTGCCTATTTACGGATCACAGTATATGATTCGCCGGGTGCCACTTTCTTCTTTGAATCTCCAGGAACGACGCTGGATGAAGCGCTCATTGCCGGAGGCGCTCCGGGTGAGACACCCTACACGTTTAACTGGCTGCAATGTTTGGCAAATCTGGAAGTCGCCAATGCTACAGACGGTTACATCACGATCGTTTTCGATCTGATCAATGCAGGTTATGCTGCGATCGATAACATCAGCATCTCCTCTTCGATTTCCGCTTTGCTACCTGAAGTGCAACAGGCGCAGAATAAAGTGAATGCCTATCCCAACCCATTTTCAGATCAGGTCACTATCAATGGCACTGCGGCCGGTGGGCAATGGATGATCCTCGATACGCGAGGATTGGTGCTTCACAGCGGATTGAGCACGACCTCAGCGACAGTCATTGATACTGCTGATCTTGCCGCGGGTATTTATAGCATTCGATATCAAGAGAAAAATGAGTCGAAGATTATGAAGTTGTTAAAGGTGCAATGATCATTACATCCGATGATGCAAGCTTCTGAATGGAAATTCGAATATTAATTTAGTATAGACATTTTCTCTGTCGCGAAGGCTCAAAGACTCACAAGTGCATGAAGAAGATTCCTGCGAATCTCGCTTCTCAACGCATCTTATGGTACTGATTTTTCACTGCAATAGATAATAATTAAAAGATGCTCACTGTCACTAAGGGAATTGTGAATAGGATTCAATCTATTTCCTACGAAAATGAATTGCCCGTCTGAGCCTATAGAACGACACTTATTCTTCGAAAGCGTAAGGACGATCACTCGGGACTCTGAAAATTTTCAGCTTGAATATCATACATAGTCTTCAATTCTTTATCATTATACTACTTTGAAATTCTATTTTCTGAATTAAGACTACTATGAGAACGCTGCAAAACAGAAACCTTTTGATTCCATAAATCTGCGACTGTTTTTTTTGGCATTTTACCATCGTGCTGGCGTTGTTTTTTTTAGAGAATCGTTCTGTCTTCATGCCGAAATAGCCATTTCTTTTAGTCTTATATCCATGTGATTTATAAAACAGGCCAATGTGTGAGAAATCATACAGTGGTAAATGCCGATGGATACACGTGTTTAGTTCAATCTGGCGAAGCATAGATTGGGCTATTACACTTGTCCAATCGGTATTAATCCGTCACGTTGAGATTATCCCTAGCATGTTGCTCCCCAGCAGAGCTTGCTTTCGTTTGACTCAACGAAGCAATTTTCAAAATAAAAAACTCCATTTACAACCTGTCGAAAAAAGCAACTACTTACCTTCTATTGAGAGAAGACTGC
>JAYTMF010000699.1:0-3429 GCA_043728755.1 Flavobacteriales bacterium | reverse complement strand
ATGAAATTATTTCCGGACCGCGCAATGATCGTTTCGCTCATGGCAGACAACGATCGCAAGAGCTGGCACGAACTCATCAAGCAAGTGGAAGATACCGGTGCGCACGGACTTGAATTGAATTTCGGTTGTCCACATGGAATGGTGGAACGCGGTATGGGCGCTGCTGTAGGACAAGATCCTGAGATTGCGAAAATGGTGGTGGAGTGGGTGATGGAAGCGGCAACGATTCCTGTTATCACCAAACTCACACCTAATGTTCACTCGGTTGTTCCCGGTGCTATGGCTGCAATTGACGGCGGTTCGAATGGTCTGTCACTGATCAACACCATTCAATCGGTGACGGGCATCGATCTCGATACACTCGTACCGAATCCAAATGTGGGTGGCCAGTCTGTATTCGGTGGCTATTGCGGTCCGGCGGTGAAGCCGATCGCATTGAAATTTTTGACAACACTTGCTCAGAATGAGAAGATCAGAAATTATCCTATCTCCGGAATTGGCGGTATCACCACATGGAAGGATGCAATTGAATACATGCTGCTTGGCGCAAGCAATGTTCAGGTTTGCACAGCAGCAATGATCAGTGGATTCAAGATCATCACTGACCTATGCGATGGCATGAGCAATTGGATGGATGAAAAGGGATACAAGAGCGTGGATGAATTCGTAGGACTCTCTGTTCCGAAAATGACCAAGTGGGAAGAGCTCGATATCAATTTTCACATCGTCGCAAAAATCGATCAGGACAAATGCATTCACTGTGGATTGTGTTACATCGCTTGTGAGGATACTTCGCACCAGTCGATAAGTTTGACAAACGGAATGCCCTACAACACATACACAATCAAAGAAGAAGAATGTGTTGGTTGTAATCTATGTAAAATTGTTTGTCCAGTCAATGATTGCATCTCCATGGTCGAACAACGCAAGGGCGATGAATACCTGAACTGGATTGAGTTTCAGAAACGTGGACTACCACTAAACGACCATTAATAATATTATTGGTGCTTCTCGTTGGATACCCTGATAAGCAATCTATAGCGCCCTTCACCCTCAAATCACAAATCGGCAATCAATAAATTCGACAATTCACTTACTCACAAAATCATCCGTGTCTAACTCCTTCGGAAGAATATTCAAACTTACCACCTTCGGCGAATCGCATGGAGCTGCTATCGGCGGAGTGTTGGAAGGTTGTCCTGCCGGAGTGGATATCGATGAAGGATTTATTCAAGCTGAATTGGATCGGCGTAGGCCTGGTCAGAGTGACATCACCACTCAGCGCAAAGAATCAGATCGTGTAGAAATTCTCTCCGGTGTTTTCAAAGGAAAATCTTTAGGAACGCCCATTGGTTTTTTATTGCGCAATGAAGATCATCGTTCCGAAGATTATGATGCATTGAAAGATATATATCGTCCCGGCCATGCAGATGAGGTATGGGACAAAAAATTTGGATTTCGTGATCATCGCGGCGGTGGGCGAAGCAGTGCGCGCGAAACCGCTTCCAGGGTGGTTGGTGGTGCGATTGCGAAATTATTTCTTAAAAACAAGGGTGTAAAAATTCAGGCGTATGTGAGCAGCGTAAAGGACGTTGTTCTCAATTTGCATCACACTTCACTGGATCTCACCAAAACGGAAGAAAATATCGTGCGATGTCCGGATAGGGCCACAGCACAAATGATGATTTCGCTCATCAATGAGACGAAGGCCAATGGCGACAGCGTGGGGGGTGTGATCTCTTGTGTCTGCTCAGGAATTGCCGCCGGACTTGGCGAACCTGTGTTTGATAAATTACATGCGGTGCTCGCCCATGCTATGCTTTCAATCAATGCTGTGAAGGGTTTTGAATTGGACGATGGATTTGAAAGTACGCGTCGTTTTGGATCGGAGAATAACACGATATTGTCCGGAGTTGCCGGAGGCATTTCAAATGGGCGGAACATCGTTTTCCATGTTGCTTTTAAACCGGTATCCACCATTGCAAAAAAACAACAAGCCATAAATTCTCATGGGGAAGAAGTAGCTCTCGAAGCAAAAGGGCGCCATGATCCTTGTGTTGTGCCACGGGCCGTGCCGATTGTTGAGTCTATGGCTGCGCTGGTTTTGGCAGATATGCTCTTGCTAAGTAGGGCAAATCAAATCTAATACCGATTGGACAAGTGTAATAGTCCAATCTTTGCTTCGCCGTATTGAACTAAGAACGTGTATCCTTCGGCATTTACAACTGTATGATTTCTCAAACATTGGCCTGTTTTATAAATCACATTGGTATGATATATATTTGGACGGTTGTTCTGAAAGGATGGAGCCGTTGGGGCATTGAAGTGTGGTGAGATTGATTAATTCTAAAGAGCACTTCTAAAAACTTCTTTCATGAATCGACCCAGTATGAGTTTTGCTAATTTCTAATCATTTGTTTCGATGTTCATTTTGCCGAATACTGCGTCAAGTCTCAGTTCCATAGCTAAGGCCATGTAACTGCGATTTTCCTCGTCTTCAAAAAAATGACCTATCGCGATTCACAAAACTGATTATTAGCAGTGCCTTAAAATAAAAATAAGTTACAAGAAACATATTATTTGAATGCTCTTTCACTCGCTCGATTTCGCTATTTTTCTTCCGGTCGTGTTCATTCTCTATTGGTTCGTCACCAATAGAAATTTGCGTTTGCAAAATATTTTGATCGTCATTTCAAGTTATTTTTTTTATGGGTGGTGGGATTGGAGGTTTTTGTCCTTGTTGCTTTTCAGCTCAATTGTAGACTTTTCTACCGGTTATGGACTCTCATATATTGAGAAGCAATCCCACAGAAAGGCATTGCTTATAACGAGCATGATTGTCAACCTCGGATTTTTGGGTTTTTTCAAGTATTACAATTTCTTTCTCGATAATTTTATCGGGGCATTTTCGTTTTTCGGAAAGGAGATAAATTGTAGTTCGCTTAATATTATTTTACCGGTCGGAATTAGCTTTTACACATTCCAGACAATGAGTTATGTGATTGATGTTTACAGAAGAAAGTTAGAGCCAACGAAAGATTTTATTCTATTCTCTGCTTATGTGAGTTTCTTTCCACAACTTGTTGCCGGGCCAATTGAGAGGGCCACGAATTTGTTACCTCAGTTCTATATCAAAAGAACTTTTGACTATGGCAAAGCGGTGGATGGCCTTCGCCAGATTCTGTGGGGATTATTTAAGAAGGTCGTTATTGCCGACAATTGCGCAGAATACGCGAACCTCATTTTCAATCATTCCGATTCGTATTCCGGTAGTACCTTGGTTTTAGGTGCTATCTTTTTTACAATTCAGATCTATGGTGATTTTTCGGGATACTCAGATATTGCTATTGGTACAGCGAGACTTTTCGGCTTTGAGCTCATGCGAAATTTTGCCTTCCCCTATTTCTCAAGGGACATTGCGGAGTTTTG
>JAYTMF010000698.1:0-2041 GCA_043728755.1 Flavobacteriales bacterium | reverse complement strand
GTGAAGCAAAGATTGGACTATTACACTTGTCCAATCGGTATTACAAGGACGACACAGTTTTCTTGAAAAATGCAGCATAGCCAAAGTATTTGAATGAAATACGAACTCTCCTTCTCAAGGAAACACGATGCGAAGCTCGTTGTATTTCTCTTGCACTTCGGCCGGTGGGTTGAAGTAGCCAAATGCGAGGTGTGGAAATTCCTCTCTGATCTTTGACATGACCTGGCGGATACCCATGCCTTCAGGCAATTCGGTGATGCCGATTTTTCCGAGATACCAATCCGGATCGATATTAAAATTTCGCCATTGAATCATGCTCAAATCAGCATGTTTTATCCAGGCCCTTAGTTCTTCATATTCTTCATTCAGATCCGTCATTCCCGGAAAAGTGAAGTAATTGATACTCGCCCAACCACCGTATTGTCGCACGATACGCGAACTTTCAATGATGTCTTCAAATTTGTAATTGTTCGGCAAATAATAAGACTCATAAATATTCTTACGCGCAGAATTGGTGCTCACACGGATTGAATTCAATCCCACTTTCATCAATTCCTCAACAGCCTTAGGCTTGCTTCCGTTCGTATTGATATTGATAATGCCACGTGGTGTTACTTCTCTGATGCGTACAATCACGTCTCTGATCAGTTGCCATACAAGAAGTGGTTCGCCTTCACAACCTTGACCAAAACTCACAATGGGACGCTCGGCGTTTTGCAAATGCGGTATGGTGAATTCCAGAATTTCGTCAAGCGTAGGAATGAAAGGCAAGCGATCTTGCGGTGAGGTGAGCTCGTGTTCCTTCGGTTGAAAAGAAATACAACCAAGGCAATTGCTGTTGCAAGCCGGTGAGATCGGAATAGGACATTCCCATCTTCCCATGAAAAAATTGCGCGCAGCCGGACAACTGTATTGAATACTACAATTATTTCCTAAGTGTTGTATGAGTCTGTTATCAGGATGCTTCTCAAGTCGCTTCTTCGTTTCTTCAACAATCAATTCTCTGTCGAAATTTTCAAGGTCTTGACGTTCATCGGCATCGATGCGCACTGCTGTTGTGTAGAATTTTCCATCAAGCCATCCCACGGTTGTATAACAGTAAAGAGGCAACGTAGGTGCATCCTCTTCGTCCGTGCCAAATGCCGCCATATACAACTGGGTATATGCAGGAGCATTAAGCGCTGCCACTGCTTGCACATCTTCGAGGATTTCGAATTCGCCAGTCTCCACACTCAAGCCATAGGGCCTGCGACCGGGAAGGGTTAACATGTCACTTCCAAATGGAACTTCAATAAAATCTTCTCGCTGGAGCGGGTAAACATTAAATCCGGATCGGCCAACAGCTTGATAGCGTGTGTCTTCAAAAATATTGCCTTCCTCATCGGCATACACCATATATGGAACACGTGAAGGATGTTGATGCGATTTCATGTTTTGAGGAATTACAAAACTACAACAACATGAAGAAGCATAGCCGACGGAAAACAAATTATACCAATGTGATTTCTAAAACATGCCAATGTTTGAGAAATCATACAGTGGTATATGCCGATGAAAACAAGTGTTTATTACAATCTAGCGAAGCAAAAATTGGACTATTACACTTGTCCAATCGGTATTAGAACATCAAAGTACTCCACGCTCCTGCATCAATGCCGTCAGTTTTTCGACCATCACAAGAGTGGCAGGACAGCGATTCATGTTCTCTATATATACGTCTTTCACCTGATCCACAAAATCTTTTCGGTGAAAATGAGGAAACTCAGCGCAATCGTGTGGTCTGATTTCATAGATGGTACACAGGCCTTTTCTTTTATCAAAGTGCTGACAAGGCGTTGAATTGTTCATGATATCTCCCGTCTTCTCTTCAGTATAGAGATACTTTTCATAATACGCTTTGGCTGTCATGTTGAAATGAGAAGCCACACGTTTGATCTCTGTTTTTTTCCAAGTAGGTGTCATCTCCATGCAGCAATGGCCGCAATTGACGCAACTGATTTCCTTCCAAGTTTCTTCGGTGATCGCTTTCACATCATTCACT
>JAYTMF010000697.1:0-1523 GCA_043728755.1 Flavobacteriales bacterium | reverse complement strand
GGACTATTACACTTGTCCAATCGGTATTCGTCCATTAGACTACAAAATAATTCTTCCGGAAAAGTGAACCAGCCATTGTTCTCACTACACGTTGAATCTGAAGTGCATCACATCGCCGTCCTGCACGATGTATTCCTTTCCTTCCACACCGAGCTTGCCGGCTTCTTTCACGGCCGCTTCTGTTTTGTATTGCAGATAGTCGTTGTACTTTATCACCTCAGCGCGAATGAATCCTTTTTCGAAATCGGTGTGAATCACTGCTGCCGCTTTTGGCGCTGTGTCTCCTTTATGAATTGTCCAAGCACGCACTTCTTTCACACCTGCTGTGAAGTAGGTCTGCAGGTTGAGAAGTTTATAAGCCGCGCGGATCAGTTTTGCAACACCCGGCTCGTCGAGTCCGAGGTCCATCAAAAATATCTCGCGTTCCTCGTATGTTTCAAGCTCAGCGATATCCGCTTCAATGGCTGCACCCAATACAATGATCTCGGCCTTTTCGTCTTTCACCGCTTCACGCACTCTTTCCACATGCGCATTGCCATTCACCACAGAACCTTCATCCACGTTGCACACATACAATACTGGCTTTCCGGTGAGTAACTGCAATTCAGCAGCGAGTTTTTCATCCTCCTCATTCGCAGGAAGGATGGTGCGGGCACTGATGCCTTTTTCCAGACCTTCTTTGATGCGTGTCATAAATTCAAAATCGCGCTTTGCGTCTTTGTCTCCACTCTTGGCACCACGTGCCACCTTCGCAAGTCGCCCTTCAATGGTTTCAAGGTCTTTAAACTGCAATTCGATATCAATGATCTCTTTATCGCGAACAGGGTCAACCGTGCCATCCACGTGAACGACATTTGGATCGTCGAAACAACGCAGCACATGAATGATCGCATCCGTTTCGCGGATATTCGCGAGGAATTTGTTGCCAAGTCCTTCTCCTTTGCTGGCGCCTTTCACCAATCCTGCGATGTCAACGATCTCGATGGTCGTTGGCACTACACGTTCGGGAATGACGATCTCAGCGATCTTGTTCAATCGCTCATCCGGAACGGTGATCGTTCCTACGTTGGGTTCAATTGTACAAAACGGAAAATTGGCTGCCTGTGCTTTTGCATTGGACAGACAATTGAACAAAGTGGATTTACCTACGTTAGGTAATCCGACAATTCCACATTTTAGAGCCATAGTTTTTTACTTGAAAATTTGCGGGCGCGAAAGTACATACGATATTTATGATGTGGTGGTCTTCGACATATATCCGTTGCCGTAAAAAAATATTTTGAAGGATGAGTTGGATTGACCTCGATTCGAAAACAATGAGCTACTTTCGGATAATATTTTAATTCAGCTCATTTAAGCATGGTTTATGATGTGCAAAATCGAAAGAACCTTTTAATAAATTCTACCTATGAAAAATTATTACCGATTGGCCGCCATGATCTTATGCCTGCTGGCTTTGATAGCTTCACCCAAATTGGTTGACGCTCAAAAAGAAAAGGCGCCTTTGCAACCTGCACCCAAAG
>JAYTMF010000696.1:0-2518 GCA_043728755.1 Flavobacteriales bacterium | reverse complement strand
GGAAATTTTGACAATCCGCTCAACGATTGGATGAAATCAGCCTATGTGGAATACTTCGATTCGATTCCATCACACCCCTTGTTGTTTTCTCAAAACTGCGGAATGATTCAGGATGGCGGTTGGGGTGGAAGTCGAACCAATCCGCAACGTTCCTTTCGTATTGAAATGACGAATGGCGTACTCGGTGGTGATCCGATGGAATACGATGTCATTCCATCGCGCCCCAACAGACATGAGTACAGCGATTTTTATTTGCGCAATGGAAGCAATCAATATTTAGCGCTTCCTTATAAAGATGCTGCTCAAGTAAAAATGATGGGCGGAGAAACACACAACTACTATTCAGCATGGCGACCCATTTCAGTATATATAAATGGACAATATTTCGGGCTGTATGAATTGCGTGAAAAATTCAACAAGGAAAAATTTGCCATTGAAGACAATGCAACCAAAAGCACCATCGAAATACTTTCCATGAGTGCATTCTACGGTGGAATCCTGCGAGCGGTGGCGGGTGATGTGGATCATTACGTGAGCGACTATGTCGCCTATTTATCCATCGATCCGGCCAGTGAAAATTACTGGGAACAAGCAGATCAATATTTCGATATGAAATATTACACTGACTATATCATCGGTGAGTCGTGGATAGGCAACGTTGACTGGCCGTGGAATAATATCAAGATCTATCGATCCGACGCAACAGATAATCGATGGAGATTCTGTCTCATCGATATGGAACTTTCCTTGCTACCAAACTCATGGACAGATTGTAGTTACGATCACATCCAATACATGTTAGATATTGGAACGTCGAATCCGTTTCTATCCATGTGGAATATTGGCATGAACAATCCGCGTTTCCATAATTATTTCATCAATCGATTTGCAGATGTTATGAATACTTCATATGAAGCATCACATCTGATTCAAATTGAAAATACATATTTCAATCAGACAGTTGTTGAAATGCCGAAGGAATTTCAGCGTTGGGCAGAGCCATGGAATGTACCTGCATGGATGAATTCCTTCTACAACAATCATATGATATTTCAATCTGAACTTGCATGTAGAACAGAGCAAGTTCGAAATCATTTGCAGAATGATCTCAACTTGGATTCACAAGTGGAAGTTTCGTTGAATGTTTCTCCTGCCGGCGCCGGAAGAATTATTCTCAATACCATCACGCCCGGCGAATTGCCGTGGTCCGGAATTTATTTCAATGGTGTGCCGGTTACCATGACAGCCATTCCCAATCCGGGTTATTCATTCGATCATTGGCTATCAGAAAACATCATCACATCGCCATTGAATGACAGTTCGCTTGTGGTAGATGTTTACATGAATGATTTGTTCACTGCCTATTTCAATGGCAGCATTCAACCTACGAATATCACGATCAGCGAAATCAACTATCACTCTGATTCCACACAAAATTCCGGGGACTGGATAGAGCTTCACAATTATGGAAATGCTGCAGTCGATCTCACGGGATGGCGTATTTCCAATGACGATACACAGCCCGTTTTTGAAATTCCAATGGGAACTGTGTTGTTTCCACAGCAGTATTTAGTTCTTGTAAAAGACGCAGCCGCATTTCATGCGAAGTATCCCAACGTAGGTAATTACATCGGATCACTTCCTTTTAGCCTAACAAATGGTGGTGATGGAATTCGACTTTACAATTACTTCAACAATGTGTATCTATCGGTTGATTATTCGATATCTGCTCCATGGCCACTGATTGCAAATGGTGGAGGAAGAACGCTGGAGCTGGGCAATGTTTCAGGTAATCTGAATGATGCTGAAAACTGGTTTGCCGGTTGCATGTTTGGATCACCCGGCGAAGCATTTCATCCCTGTACGGAAAATATTGTGTTCAGTGAGATCAATTACGCGTCGGCGCCATCTGCCAATAGCGGCGACTGGATTGAAATCAGAAATATCGGCGACATCATCACAGATATTTCCGGATGGAAATTCAGAGATGAATCCAACAATAACGTGTTTCAAATTCCACAGCAAACCATTTTAGCTGCAGGCGAAATGATTGTGCTGAGTAGTGATGTGAATTTGTTCGACCAACAGTTTCCGGGAGTTACAAATCGCATTGGCGATATTGGATTTTCACTCGACAATTCTGGCGAAACTGTTCGCCTGTACAACGACCTTGATAAACTTTACTTCTCGATGTATTTTTCTTCTGATGCGCCGTGGCCAACAGAAGTAAACGCCAGTGGATATACCCTTGAATTAGCTGACAGCTCATTGAATTTCAACGACGCAGCGAATTGGTTTGCAGGATGTCTTCACGGTTCACCTGGTAATTATTATGCCTGGTGCGAAGTAGTTCAACTGGAAGAAACAAATGCTGCAAAAAATGAAATTCATCTTTATCCAAACCCAACCAATAGTGAAATTAATGTGACATTGAATGGTCAATGGGGGCCAAAAACTTCGGTTCAAATTTTCGATGCGCTGGGAAGAGAAGTGACCACAGGGAAAAGTGAGCGCTCAC
>JAYTMF010000695.1:0-1111 GCA_043728755.1 Flavobacteriales bacterium | reverse complement strand
TACGACGACAGTAATATTGTGGCAGCCAATCTGAATACCAATCCCAAAGTGCAGTTGAATGGTTGCGTTGCGCCTTGCCACAAGTGGAATAATGCGTGTTACGGCGACGTTATGACCATTAACACGTGGTTTTTTGGCAGCGAAGAAAAGAAAAGTAAAACGAGTTCATTACCGATATGTTTGGTGGATGCCGTCAATGACGTGTTTACCGTTTCAACGCCTTCTCTTGCTATTTCCGTTTTGGCTAACGATAAGGGTGTGCAGCTTGATTCCGCTTCTATCAGCACCGCAGGTCAAACCGCGCCTTTGCACGGCTCGATTGCCGTAGATATTTTATTAAGAAAAATTACTTATACGCCAACCGTCGGTTACTTCGGAAAAGACAGTTTTCGCTACCGCATTTGCGACAGCAATAACTATACGTGTGACACAGCTTGGGTGATTTTGACGATGCCTTCGGTCGGTGGTTTTACCTTCAATTGCGGAACCGCAACAACAACAGGCACTTTTACGGCTAACGGAACAACGGGGCAAACAGGCACTTTGGTTGTGCCAATGACAGGGGCAACGGCGGGTACAGTTACGCTAAATGTGGCAGGAACAGGTTTCACAGGCACATTAACAACGACTTTAACGGTGGGGCAAACTTCCGTCACGATTCCCATAACCTACGATGGAACGGGTGTCAATGGCACTCGAACCTTGACCATAACCTCAACCGCAGGCGTAGGAACGTGTTCTAAATCGGTTATAGTTGTCTGTCCGACTATTGCGGCAGCAACGGCAACCATCGTCCAACCTTCGTGTAGTTCAGTAACGGGAACAATCACCGTCACCGCGCCAACGTCGGGCGTCACATACAGTTTTGATAATGGAACAACGTATCAAGCATCGGCAATTTCGAGCGCATTAGCCGCAGGAACCTACTCAATTATCACCAAAACTACGTCGTCAACGTGTTTGTCAACGGCAGTCTCAAAGATATTAACGGCGCAACCCGTAATCCCATCAGCCGCCACAACAACGGTGGTTCAACCAACGTGCGGCGTCGCAACGGGAACAATTACAGTAACAAGTCCGACAACGGGCGTAACGTATAGTTTCAACAACG
>JAYTMF010000694.1:0-11980 GCA_043728755.1 Flavobacteriales bacterium | reverse complement strand
AAAAAGAGGCCGTCAAACGACGGCCTCTTTTAAATTTCTATTGAAAGTATTCGCTTAGTTACAGCCCATACTTCCGAATCCCGTCACTTCGTTAACTGTTGGCTCGTCTATTCCTTCATCGTTGAGGAAAGATTCAAACAGATCAGTGATTTCAAGGTAAGTACCGTTAAAATTCATCTGACCTCCAGAGATAGCTATGCTACCACTGTTAGCGAAATAAAGATTGAAGTTCTGAAAGTCCATCACGAAAGAAGAAGCAAGATCATCAAGCTCATCTTGTTCAAGATCACCCATCCAGTCAAATACTTCATGCGTTCCGCCTAATTCGTCAGAGAACACGAAATATTCAGCAAAGCCATGGAGATACTCAAAAGGATTGAAATCATCAGAGCCCGTATCGGCGTTTGATAATCCTTCGAAATCACCGGCGATACCAAATACGGCAGAGAAGTTTGACCATCCGGTATCACCTCCGAAAAGACTACCGAAACCGTCACCTTCTGCAACTGCAGTGGCGGTAAGACAAAGGGTAACATCGATGTTCAATGCTGTTGACCCCGCCACAACTGTTCCTCCACCACCTTGTCCGGCAACGCCGAATCCGGATGAGATTACCAAAAAGTCATCGGTGCCATCAGAAAAGATCATTGCGTTATTTCCATCTGGATCATCAAAACTAAATCCTGAATCTGGATCTGTAAAAACCAGATCACGGCTTCCCGGATTCATTGAAATGAAACGGTTGTGAACTCTGTCCCAATAGCGAAGCTTTGGAACACGCGAATACATGCTGATTGTAGTGGCTTTTTGTTGCTCGGTGAGAGCAACTTTCTTTACATCCTTAGCATAACCTCCCGTTGTTGCAATCTTTTCTTTGGTACAACCGCTGAAAAGAAGCATTCCTGAGACGATTACCGCCGAGAATGTAATTCTTAGGTTAAAAAATTTGTTCATTATTTATGATATTAGTTGAATAGCCAACCTAGACGGATAGTAGACTGGAAGCTTGGTCCCCATCCTGTGTTCTTGAAACTGCCATCACCAGGGCCGATGATAGTGCTGTACTCAATTGCAGTAACTGTATCATTCCAACCAGCCTGGTCGAAATCGCTGTCACCTTGTGCATTGCTCGCTCCGTTTTCACCGTTGCTGTATTTCCATGCATCAGCGCTAGATGCTGTAGTCTCTCTGTCTTTGTATTTCTTAGATTGGAATCCGAATCCGATCTCTGCTCCCATATAAATATTGTCTGCGAAGTAGAAGTCAACTCCAGCAACTGCATTCACACCGAAAGTTGTTGTTCCGTTCTTACGTGTCATTTCCCAAGTTACGAATTTCTCCGGCTTAGTTTGATCATCAGCATTGTTAGCGCCATTGAATTCACGAGTAAGCTTCTCAGAACCAATTGCCAAAATAAGCTCACCACCTACATAAGGAGAAAGTCTGTCTGTACCCGCAAAGTGCATCTCATAACCTGGACGGATGCTGAAGTTAAAGCTCTTGTCCATGTCATAAAGTTCTGGAAGAACTACTTTCTTACCATCAGAACCTAACGTTTCCACTTGTTGTCTGTTAACTGTTGTAGCATTAGCACCACCGATACCGAAACCAATACGAATTGCGCTAGACTCGCTGTTGAACATACGAAGACGAACACCGTTGATGCCGATAGGGCTACCACCCAGTGGAGTGAATTGAACCTCAAAGTTCTTTTCACCACCTTGTTGTTTTTGAGCATTCGCATTTGTGCCTGCGATCAGGGCAACTGCGAGAACGAAAATAATTTTTTTCATAAATGTTGAGTTTTTGGATTTGTAACCGCAAGTATCCGAAGAAATTATGGTTATAGATACATATATCAGAAGGTTTTTCACATTGGGATTGTTAATTCCCACATTTTCAATTAAAAATTTATTCTACAGTTACACTCTTGGCCAGATTTCTAGGTTGATCTACGTTACAACCTCGCATTACTGCTATATGATATGCCAGTAATTGCAAAGGCACCACAGAAACAATTGGCACAAGGCTGTCATCTGTCTTTGGAATCTCAATAACATGGTCGGCAAGTTCTTTCACCACTTTATCACCTGCAGTCACTATTGCAATGATTTTTCCCTTGCGGGCCTTGACCTCCTGAATATTGCTCACTACCTTTTCGTAGGAATGTCCCTGTGTAGCAATGACGAAGACAGGCATCTCCTCGTCAATAAGCGCAATAGGTCCGTGTTTCATTTCTGCCGCCGGATATCCTTCGGCATGTATGTATGAAATTTCTTTCAATTTCAATGCGCCTTCCAATGCCACCGGAAAACTATATCCACGACCCAGATACAACGCATTGCGGTGGTCTTTATAAATTTCTGCAATAGTCTCAACGATTGCATTGGTCTTGAGCACTTCTACTACCTTGTCCGGAATAGAGAGAAGTTCAGCCATGAGTCGATGTAGTCTTTCTTTCGTGATCGTGCCTCGCTTATCAGCTACTGCAAGAGCAAGCTGGTAAAGAACAGTAACCTGAGCGGTAAACGCTTTAGTAGATGCCACACCGATTTCAGGACCTGCATGGGTATAGGCACCGGAATGTGTGGCTCTCGAAATTGTTGAACCGACAACATTACAAACTCCAAATATGAAAGCGCCTTTTTCTTTCGCGAGCTCAATGGCCGCCAAAGTATCGGCGGTTTCGCCCGATTGAGAAATTGCAATGACAATATCGCCTGGTTGAATAATTGGATCGCGGTAACGGAATTCAGAAGCATACTCTACTTCCGTCGGGATACGCGTAAATTCCTCGAAAAGATATTCTGCCACGAGGCCCGCATGCCATGATGTTCCGCAGGCAACAATGAGAATTCTATTCGTGTTCATCCACTTTTCTTCGTGACGATCAACCCCACTCATCTTCATGATGCCCATACTCATGTTGAGCCTTCCTCGAATCGAATCAAGTATGGATCTCGGTTGCTCGTGAATTTCTTTCAACATGAAAGAATCATAGCCCCCCTTTTCGATGGTCTCAAGTTTCAGCTCTAAGGCCTGAATGTATGGTGTCTTTTGCTGGTTCTGAATAGTGACAATTTTCAACCCTGTATGACGATCCAATAAGGCCACCTCTTCATCTTCTAGATAGACCACATTTTTGGTGTACTCAATAAATGGCGTTGCATCCGAAGCAATGTAGAAATCATTGTCACTACCAATGCCAATCACCAATGGGCTCGATTTTTTTGCGCAAATAAGTCTGTCTGGATCGCGCTTATCCATCAGCACGATGGCGTAAGCACCTACCACCTCAGATAACGCGATGCGAACGGCTTCGAAAAGATCAACTCCGGTTTTCACCATCACATCTTCGATGAAGTGCACGAGTACTTCTGTGTCTGTATCACTTTCAAATTGGTGTCCCTGATTCTTCAAAGCTTCCTTCAGCGAGGCGTAATTCTCAATGATTCCATTGTGGATGAGAACGATGTTTTTATCGCCCGAAATATGAGGGTGTGCGTTGACGTCATTCGGAGCACCGTGTGTTGCCCAGCGCGTATGTCCGATGCCAATATTTCCGTCTATGTCCTTAGACTTCACAAGACTTTCAAGATCCGCAACCTTTCCCTTGCACTTGTACATATTGAAAGCGCCCTTTTCAATCATCGCCACACCGGCACTGTCGTATCCTCTGTACTCCAGCCTTCTAAGGCCCTTTATTAAAATAGGATAGGCATTCTGGTTACCGATGAATCCAACTATTCCACACATATTGTTGACGTTTTAGTGGTGATTTATTCTACAAATTAAGTGCGTGATGGGTAAAAAATAATACGTTGGGTGTCAATAACTGTATGTTAGAACCAAACGCATATTTCGCGACCTTGTATCTGATGAAAATGATGGCCCTCTTAGCAAGGTCCTGCGCACTCCGCTGGAGTTGTATGAACCTACAATCGGAAAATCCGTGATAAATACATCTGTCGCGCTTATTTCATTGTTCAAAATGGCTTGCACATGACGCGTAATGTTCAACTTGTACATACCGGCATCCCTATTCACCGAGCCTCCGATGTAAGACGAATCAGCGGTTTGTTGATAGGTGTCTGAGTCCTCATACTTGTGATACGTGAGCAATAGGCCATCGATGGGATTGAGTTTTGTTTCATTATCAAAAGGCAGCACCAATTCAGCTTTATTCAAAGAAACACCTTGGATCTGTGACAGCCAGCGTGCATTTGAAAGGTCTATTCTCAAGCGTGTCCCGTTCGAGGACTGAGCATAACAAACGGAGTTCCCGTCAAGTTCATTGCTTGCAGTGAGGGAAGACAGTGCTGTGCCGAAATATTGGTGATCCACCTTAGTGAAGGACTCGCAAGACGTCGTGTATTCGAATTCGTAAAAAAATTGACTGCTTATTACGTTGCTGATAGGATTTTGCAATTTGTAATAGACCGTCAGTTTTGTATCAGCAGCTGAAAAGCTGACCACCCTTCCATCCACAGTGCGCGATGACAAAGCCAATCCGGGAAACACATTTCTAAATTCAAAAAAATCATCCAGGGGACAATCGTTGAGGAGTTTGTCGCCAATGGAGTTTTTCAGTCGAAGATTAAGATATGTTTTCGCGTCGGATTGCACATTTGATGCGAATTCAGATTTGGTAATTTGAAATTCGAAACCAGGTTCGATTAGGTTGATGGCCTCTTTTCTAATGTGGTAGTCGGAATAGTAGGAACTATCAATGTAAATCACATCCTGCAACTCATTCACTTCAAAGTATGTCGGCACATTTTTGCCATAGGTCTCCGGTTGGTAGGCAAGTGACAATACCACGGAATCGATGACCACCGATGTTGTCGTATACTCTTCCTTCGTTCGTGGCACTGCCATAGTTCTGGAAGGAGACAATTGAAAAACGCCTGTTGAGCGAACGGTGCCGAATTCTTCATCTACATAATTTCCAGCGAGAATATTTGCGAAGATGTCAATTCTGTTGCGTTCTCGCTTCATGACGACAGCGTAAATCGATGTAGTATCTGTTTGTATTGTTTTGAAAATGTCTTCCGTGGGCTGCAAAGACTCGCCAATACTCTCATCCGGCTTTTTGCAAGAAGCCACTATGAGGATCACCAGAAAGGAAAAAAGCCTCAATTTCTTGAGGCTGTTTTTGTAAAACATATCATTACCAGTAATTCTAATCAACGAGTTCGGACTTTCCCAGGACAACATAATCATAAAATTCATCTACGGCTTGTAGGTAATCTACTTCGCTGTTTTGTTGAAGCACTGGAACATCAATGGAGTTGCAATATTGTTCAAGCTCTGGGTCAACTCCTTCTTCACCAATGATAGCAGCATCAGAATACTGAAGCGCCAACTTAGCGAGGTTAGTATGGCTCGGACTGGAAAGGTGTTGCATATCATCCATTTTGATGGAGTCAAATGAAATTTTCTCAGCAATTTTCTTATCGAGTGGACCTTTGAAAGCATCATTGTACAGCGATGTTACAATTTTCGCATCTGCGAAGTGTGGGTCTCTGCTGTATAGCTTCTTCACGTAAAGCGGCATTAATGAGGCAAACCAGCCGTGGCAGTGGATGATATCCGGTGCCCAACCCAGTTTTTTCACTGTTTCAAGAACTCCCTTCGTGAAGAAAATCATCCTCATGTCGTTGTCGGGAAACATATTCGAATTCTCATCATGAAAGAAGGCCTTTCTATGGAAGAACTCCTGATTGTCTATAAAATAAACCTGCAACCTGATCTGTGGAATGCTGGCTACTTTGATAATCAATGGATGGTCAGTGTCGTCTACAATTAGATTCATTCCACTCAACCTGATCACTTCGTGCAGTTGATGTCTGCGCTCATTGATCTTACCATAACGGGGCATGAAGATCCTGGTTTCTTTGCCACCTTCGTGTACAGCTTGCGGTAAAAACCTGCTGCTTTGTGAGGTTGATGTTTCCGGTGTGAATGGAAGAATTTCCTGTGAGACGTATAGAATTTTTGTTTTATTGCTCATACGTTATTAATAATTCAACTGAAAAGAGTTGCAAAGATAGATATAAATCTTTGTTCATAAATCCAAACATTTAGATTTGAACCCGCATATATTCTTGAAAATCCTTGTCAGTCACTGTTTTTGAAAGTATTACGTCCGTCCGGACATGGGAGCAGGAGATGCACCTTGCCGGTAAGGTCATTGGTTTCGTTCCGACCATGGGAGCGCTCCATCCCGGGCACATCTCACTGATTAACAAGGCAAAGGAAGTCTGCGATGTCGTCATTGTGTCGATTTTCGTCAATCCTACACAATTCAACAATCTGGACGACTTGAAAAAATATCCACGCACTCTAGTGGAGGATTTGCAACTTTTGAATCAATCAACCTGTGACGTTGTTTTTTTTCCAACTTTTGAAGAGATTTATCCGAAACCTTTGAAGAGAAGATGGGACTTTGGATTACTCAGCAGTTCACTCGAAGGGTATTACCGTCCTGGCCATTTCGACGGTGTTTTGACCGTTGTGAAAAGATTCTTTGAAATTGTGTGTCCCGACCACGCCTATTTCGGTGAAAAAGATTTTCAGCAATTATCGCTTATCCGGGCGATGGCTTCCAAAGAAGGATTGCCCATTACCGTGATTGGTTGCCCGATCATCAGAGAGTCTGACGGCCTAGCGATGAGTTCCAGAAATACGAGATTGAATAAACACGAAAGGCGCGTCGCCGCGAATATTAGTCAGGTGTTATTCAACATAAAAGAAAAAGGAAAACAGCAATCGCCTGTCACTTTGGAGCAAGAGGCAATGTCGATGTTATGTGCCATTGAAGGAATTTCTCTCGAATACCTGAAAATCGTTGATGCCGACAATTTCACTCCACTGACCAGCTGGAACGACTCAAGCAATCCAATCGCCCTTGTCGCTGCTTTTGTAGGCGATGTCAGATTGATTGACAACATACTCCTTTGAACACCTGAAAAAATCATAGAATAATTTCGCAAATCATCGCGGTTCGTATTGTATGGGCTATTTTTGCATCGCGTTTCTATAGCGCTAAAACAATATATCCATGGGTAGATTAGGACCAACAGAGATCATCATCATTCTTGTTATTGTATTGCTTTTTTTCGGTGGAAAGAAGATTCCAGAGTTGATGCGAGGATTGGGCCGAGGTGTCAAAGAATTTAAGGATGCCAGCAAAGGCGAGGTTACTGATGCTCCCGAGAAACAAGAGGAAAAGTAGTCTTTCGCTGCTACTTTTGATCATATCTAAACGTAATACAAGGACATTTTGGCTTTCCCAACTAGTAGAACGCTGGAATTTCGTCCTTTTCCGATTTATTATCTTTATCTTTAGTCGATTGTATCGCGTGATTCGTGTAGGCTGAACTTCTACTCATCATCGTGTTGAAAAACAACACGGAAGGGGTGCAGGATAAAATGAAACATTGAACAATTTGTGCTCGTTTACTAAGTTGTGCCAAAGAGCACGATGAAAACCTGTTTTTATTATCGTCGCACATACATTTATCAACTGCTAAAAAGGGAAATCATGAAAAAATGTTCGTTTATTCTGATGTTGTTATTCTCCGGGTTGGGCATGACAGCAGCGTTGGTTATAGATTCATTGCCGCCATCGCCTCTTGAAAATCTCAAAAATGATGATCCTTCGTTGGCGGAAATAGACCGCATTCTGGTGTCAAGTTATCTCAATCACTACTGTTTTAGCACTGAAGAGAAGCTTTTAAATGCTTATGGCTATAGTCCTGAAACTGTGCCGACCTTCACGGATGATATCATGGCAAGAAGAATGGCCATCCTTGATGCGAATAGCCCTTTTGATCTGGTTTACAACAACAACGTGCGCGATTTCATCAATCTCTACGCAGTTCGAAGAAGAGATATCTCGAGTAAAGTATTGGGCATGTCCGAGTTGTATTTCCCGATGATGGAAGAATGCCTTGCTAAATATGGCATTCCACTCGAAATGAAATACCTTTCCATCGTTGAATCTGCTTTGAACCCAACAGCCATTTCGCGCGCAGGGGCTGGAGGATTGTGGCAGTTCATGGTCGCAACCGGCAAAATGTACGGCCTTGAAGTGAGCAGCTATCAAGACGATCGATTTGACGCCTACAAATCAACGGATGCAGCTTGCAAATATCTGAAATTCCTTTACAATACTTTCGGGGACTGGCAACTTGCCCTAGCAGCATACAACAGCGGTCCGGGTAATGTGAACAAGGCCATCCGCAGGTCTGGTGGACAAAAGAATTTCTGGGCCATCAAGCAATATCTTCCAAAAGAAACGCAAGGTTATGTTCCTGCTTTCATTGCTGTGAATTATGTGATGAACCATGCGGCTGAACACAACATCTATCCTAAAACACCCCTTGCAACTTGTTTCGAAGTGGACACGGTCACCGTTTCAAAACGGGTAGATTTCAAGTCTCTTTCCGGCACCCTAAATATGCCCGAAGACGACATCGCTTTTCTGAATGGCACATACAAACTGCGTGAAATACCCGAGAATGGTCGCAAGCACTATCTCGTGTTGCCGGTCAATAAAGTTGGCGTTTTCATGTCGAATGAAAACACCGTATATGCTCAGAGCACAGTGCGAAGATATGAGCCCATGCTCACGGCATCGGCAACAGAATCCCCGAAAGACATTGAGGGAAAAGTGTCGACAACGATCTGGGAAACGGGTTGGAAATCGCATAAAGTGAAACGAGGAGAATCTCTGGGAAGCATCGCCAACAAGTATGATGTGACTTTGGGTGAAATGAGAAAATGGAACAAAATCAAAGGTTCTTCCATAAAGCCGGGTCAAACACTAAAGATTCAGTCCAAGGTGAAGAAGACCATCTACGTGGATGAGGAAAAAGAAGGAGACGTTGCGGAGAATAAAACTGCTGAGCCAGTTACGAAAGAAAATGGCGAGGAAGAAAATTATCAGAATGAGGGCAAGAAGAATGTTGGCCCGTCTAAAACAGTAGCTCCAAAGAAAGCAGTCGCCAAAGTAGATGTTACACCTCAGTTCAAATACTATACTATACAGAAAGGTGACACCTTGACAAAAATCGCTAGCGCCAAAGGCGTGTCAATTAACCAGATCAAGGATCTGAATTCCGGATTGAGAGAGAACAAACTTGCCGTAGGGCAAAAAATTAAGATCAAGCAGATCTAGTTTGATATGAACATTGAAGGTTGCCCATTTGTGGCGGCCTTTTTTATGCTCAAAATGCATAATATCCATGTGATTTCTAAAACTGGCCAATGTTTGAGAAATCATACAGCGGTAAATGCCAATGGATACAAGTGTTTAGTTCAATCTGGCGAAGCAAAGATTGGACTAAACACTTGTCCAATCGGTATAACGCATTCGCATTCATCCATTCAGACCATTCACCAATTTCACGATCTAAGCGTTGGTTCTAAGCCAACCAAATAATACTTGGTCTTTCAAACTTTTCACTGACCAATGCGTAAAAGCGAACATGAAAACATGTGATTTCTTTTCAAGGTCAACGATGTTCATCTTGCTGAGCTTCCTTTTTAATTCGCCATCAAATGGTCAATCTGCATATGAGCAGGCCATGACAGCGTACACGAATGGCGATTATGAAACTGCTTGGAAAAGTGCGGAGATAGCGGTGTTGCAGCATCCAGTTCCTGAAGCATTGATGCTTCGTGCTGACTGCGCCCATAAGCTCGGCGACTACACCCGTGCGTTGGAGGATTATGACCGCGCACGCTCGGCGGGGTATAAAAAAGATGATCTACTTCTCAACCGTGGAATCTGCAAAATATCAATGACTTTGTATGAATCTGCGAAAGTGGATCTCATGACTTTTCTCCAGCACAACGAGGACAATCCACGAGGATACTATTGGATGGCAACAGTTGAGTACATGAATATGGAAAACAAAGCGAGTCTGAGGTACCTTGATGAAGCGCTTTGGCGCGATAGCACTTATGCGGAGGCCTACTATTTGCGTGCAGCGAATTATGCAGATCAGAAAAAAATAAACCTCGCTATGGAAGATTTTCAGGAGGCATATACCTTGAATCCAAAAATGCACCGCGCGAAAATGAATATGGCCATTATCCTGCTGGACATGGGTCAAAACAGAAATGCAATCGAGGTACTTTCAGAGTTAAAGCTTGAAAGTATTGACTTCATTGCAGAAGTTCTCTATTATCGTGGTGAGGCATTATACAATATACACGACATGGAAGGCGCTTGCGGAGATTGGGTAGAAGCGGCAGAAATGGGAGACGACGACGCGGAGATCAACTACCGCAGACTCTGCCTGGATCACCACGACAAACCCCGATTCAAGAGGAGAACATATTTCCAGTTTTGATAGCAGTTCAGACTCGTTACAAAACAAAGGCGTCAAGCCTGCTTCTTGAAAACAAATCGGTACTTAATGACCTTTCCGATCTGTGAATTTCCTTGTTCAAGTTGAATCTTACCAAGCTTTTTGATGACATATTCAGAAAGCTGAGGACTCGAGGAATTGATATGAAGAATCTGAACTTTGCCGAGGTGATCAATTTTAAAACTCACTTCAACTACACCATCAAGATTCGGTTCCGGTTGATCGTTTGACTTTGAAACTTCCTTCCTTCCCTTCTCCTTTTGCAGAAAGTCCTGACGTACATCACAGGCAAAAATGCTTGCCGGAAATAGCAAAGCATTAATCATGCATAAGGTGAGCAGTCGTTTCATCAGGTCAAGTAGTGATGGATGTGATGACGCTTTTAGTGGTGGTGAAGTTACAGTTTTATGCTTTCGAATTAAAAACTCTTTGCGTTCAAGTTCATAATTCCATGATTATCTCTCAATCATTGTGCCCAAGAATCTTGAACCAACACTTTCAGATAACCCATTTTTTTCTTCTCAAGCTAGTCAGTACTGTCTTGTGAATATTCAGTTGACTTGCAAGATGCAAACAGAAATATCGCTCGGATATTTCGCCCGCTAAAAAAAATCACTTCCTTGTAACTTGACAGAACGTCGGCCGTCATAACACTGAAGACTACTAAAAGAAAGATTTCAAAATAATAATTTCACTATGAAAACGCTCACACTCACATTCATCGCTTTGCTCGCATCAATGATTGCGCATGCACAAGTAACTCCTGACACTACGAATATTGTACTGGGGGACAAGAAAATCATTGTGATTGATTCTTCTCCTAACAAAGACACTCTAGATGTAGATGTTGAAGATGAAGATGACCACAGTGATGGAGACAAAGAAACACTAACGCATTGGGGCGGAATTGATGTTGGTGTCAATATGCTTCTCAGCAGGAGTGGCACAACTACCATGGACACCACAGCACAATGGTTAGAACTTGACTACAGCCGTTCATTGAGTTGGAGGTTCAATATTTTCGAAGAGAAGATCCGCTTCTACAAGGACTATGTCGGCCTACTCGTAGGACTGGGACTCACATACAATAGTTATGGACTCAAAAACAATGTTAGTATTCAAACCAGAGACAGCTCCGCGACATATGCCTACACTGTTCCGGATTCTATCAATTTCTCAAAGAATAAATTTCGCGCATCCTATATCAATGTGCCGCTCATGCTGGAGTTCAATACGAGCCTCGATAACGAAAAATCATTTCACATTGCAGGCGGCGTGATCGGAGGCTGGAAGATGGGAAGCATCATCAAACAGAAGTGGGAAGATGGTGGTGAAAAAAATCAGTTGCGTCGTAAGGAAGAGTTCAATCTTACACCCTTTACGCTTGATGCAACAGCTCGATTAGGTTATGGCAACTTCACGCTATTCGCTACATACGGTCTCACTCCGCTTTTCCAGAAAAACAAAGGCCCGGAAGTTTATCCGGTAACCATTGGGCTTCAGATAGTGCCCTTTTAAAATGAAAGCGTTGCGGCCCACTACCCGCACAACTGCGCTTCTTTAAGCGAAGGTTTTTTCGCATCAAAGGCTCCTTCGGG
>JAYTMF010000693.1:0-12355 GCA_043728755.1 Flavobacteriales bacterium | reverse complement strand
GCACCACTTTTTTCATTTAGCTTCACTTCAATTTCTTTACGGCGAGAAAGAGGAATCTGATCAAGTATTTCGATTTCAATCGGCACACCTTTATTATTTCTTATTGTAGTTTCCCAGCCGCGGGTGTCTTTCTGAATACCGCTCAAAAGTTTCTTGGAATTCTTGGTGGTCAGACAGCTTCTTTTGATAACGATGCGTTCATCTCTACCCAAAGAGACTAACAACGTGTCCGCAGTAATTTGTGGATTGAGTTGCACTTGTCCAACATAAGTATCGCCGAAGAAAATATTTGCATCGCCCGACAATAAATTATACTGACCATAATCTGTGATTTTAGCAAGTAGATAGGCATTCGGATCAAGTTTAGGCACTGCATGATACTTGTAGGTGGCAGGTACTTTATAAACTTGCATCAAAGCGATATGTTCTTTGCCATTGGAGGAAATGCTCTGCTTCGAATCCAAAATGAATTCTACGTGTATATCACTTTCTACTGTATGAACTACTGCGCTCAATGGATCTGGCGTAGCGATATTTTTATTATCGATACGCTCTGCCTGCATCATGTTGGAGATGCTTCCATCACTTGAGTAAGCATTGAATGCATATGTTGCGTAGTCAACATATTTCGGACTCATCAGCGGACGGTTGTTGTTTACACTTGGATTGGCAGACGAAACGGTAATTTTCACATCTTTCCAATCGGTACCTGTACGCTGAAATATTTTGGCCTTGTATGTCAGCGCTACCGGTTGACTCACATTCTCGACATGGATATCATACATGGGAGTCCATCCGGCGGATGTTACAAGGTAATGGCATTTGAGTTGCAGCGAAGCCCCTTTTTCAGAAAAGAAACTGAGTACAATTTCTTTTACAGGATCTGTTTTTTTTAGACCAGACTCATTCAGTTGTGCTTGAAATTTGCTTTTGCGTGCAACGAGAGATTCTTCAGCCAATGTTAGATCGAACAATTTCTTTTTCAATTCTGTAAATCGCGACCTGTAAAAGTCGGTGAGTGCAGCCAGTTCACCGGGCTTGTATCCTTCTTTAGAATTGACAGGTTTCAGGAGCTCGTTTACAAGCGATAATTCTCCATTGATAATGAAACGCTGCTCAGCAATCCATCGCACGTCCGTATCAGTAATTTTTATGGAGTCTCGAAGCTTATCCGCTTTACTGTCTTTGGGTGATTCATTCAACTCCGTGAAGTAGTTCATTCGTACGCTTGCCGAAAGCAGTGTTGCATTTCCTTTTACAGAAACTTGCAAGCTGGGATCGGTCATCAATGTGGTAATGCCGGAGAGCACTACTTCTGAATTGCCTTCAGGAACAGTGACTGAAGATGATCGTGTTTCTTTTGCAAGTCCGCGATAGACGGTCACGTCGCTAATTTTGGAATTTGCCGCGATTTCCTGAGCGTTCGATGTGAAGCAAAGTGAAAGTGCAATTGAGCAGGTGAGGATGAAACTTTTCATAATCTTATTTTTATGGTTGAAATGTTATTTGAAGTCCAAATCTATTTTTAGTTAGTGCCTGTAAAAAGCGACACATCGTGAATGCCCACTTTCACTCCGTGAACGTTCCTTTGCGCAAACTGAAAAGGATAATAAAAAGATCATGATCGTTTGTTCGATCATGATCTAGTCTTGAATATGAAATTATCCGTTTATTGAATAGTGAATCCTTTGTACTTGGCCTGATCGGTGATGGCTTTAAGCATAGCTTCATCCAGAGAGTTCGTTGCGCTATTCTCGGATGGCATCGTGGCAATGAATTCTTTTCTTTTTATACTGTATTCGTTGATTTGCTTCTTGATGACTTCGCGTTCATTGTTTTTTTGAAGAATGAATACCTGACGCTCCACAATCGTTTTTCCCTTGAGTTCAATTGGCCAATCGGTTTCCTTCATTTTGGATATGTCAAAGTCTTTTTGATTGTAAGCATCAACAAGATCCCATGATGAATTTGAATAGAAGGAGCTTGTTTTGGACAGCACTCTTTCTGTCTTATTGGCCTTGCCATACAATTCAGAATTCACGTCCTGGGCAGACTGATTTTCCTTTTTGTGGGAGCCGTCTTTTCCGTAGTATATATAGGTCGCGTTGAGCGAAACGTTTAGTTTTTCGATTTCGATGTCAAATGGTGATTCGATGTACACGGTCTTGCGATCTTGTTCAATGCTCATGTAATTTCCACCCGTAAGATCAGCTCCGGACTTCCATTGGCCTGCGATACCCTCATCGAATGGACCACAGAATATGGTATTCACCAGCACATCTTTTGCTTTCGCTATTTCGCAGGCAGATTTGAAATTCAGTTTGCCTTGAGTGAATGGTTCGTTGCCGGCAATGAAAATCAAACGAAGATCCTCTGTATTGCCTTGCCATTCCAATTGATTCAACGACGTATGAATCACCTGTCCACAGAATTCATCGCCGCCATTGGTTGTAAGCGAAAACAATAGTTGGGAGATAAGATCAAGATCTCCGGTGAAGAGGGATACTTGTTTGATAAACCCATCACGTGCGGCAATGCCAGAATTACCGTATTCATATAACGCAATTTGTAGTTCTGGTTTTTCATTTTGATAGGATGTTGTCGAGAGTGCATTCACGAATTTCCACAAGGTTGATTTGGCCTGGTCGATCAAACCGTCCATGCTGTTGCTTGTATCGAGAAGTAACGCAATTTTGATCTGTTTTTTACCTGTGGCGGTTGGTGCAACATTGTTGATTCCAAATGCTGAAGGAATGTTTTGTTGTGTTTGTCCGTTGCCGGGAGTTACCGTGCAAGCAGTGTTGAAGAGCATGGTCGCAGCAGCAAAATAGCTCAATGCATGTCTATTCATGATGGATTTTTTGGTGAAAGCGGTTGTTGTTTTCATGACGTAATTTTTTGATGTTACTTGTTGATTACACCGTAAAATTATTTGAAGAAAACACATAAAATTTCAGCACTCCGTGAAATGGATACGTGACTTGGTGAAAGAATAAATGGACTGAGTGAACGATATAAATGCGACCTCGAAAGTGGTGGAAATTATGGTGTTTAGGGTGCAGTACATTTTTCAGAGGGCTCAATCTGCGCTAAGTTTGCTCAGCGGATGCACTATTTCGGATCACATATCTCACGATGCTTCACCAAGGTTTTTCCTTTGATGATTTTGTGTTTAATCTTTGGAAATATTGAAGCTCAGAATAACAACAGTTCTTATTATGATGCAAAAAAGGGTTCGCAGCAGCAGTACGCAGATTCGGTAACAATCTACCTGGACTCAGCGCAAAGCATTTCAGCAAAAGCTCCACTTCGAGCTGTCAGCTACATCAACCGAGCGATTGAAATCAGCATTCTGAAAAATGATGTGTCAGGAGAAGGACGTTCTTATCTGGCACTTGGAACCATTCAACAAGATATGTCACAGCATTCGTTGGCAACAGCGAATTTCAAGAAGTGTATTCAGACGTTAACAAGTTCGAAGGGTGGCAATGAGTACAAAAAGAAAGTGAGCCGGAGCAATCCAGTAAACTACGACAATGTGTTGTTTGACGCGTATTTGCAATTGGCATCATCGCTGGAAGTACTCAATAAAAATGACGAAGCACTTCAGAATATCAATATCGCTTTGGGAAATAGTTTTTCTGCAATTGATCATGTGCGGCGGAAGAATGCAACCCGAATTTTAGCGAGCATTCAAATCAATCAGGGAAATACGCAAGGAGCAGTGGCGCTGCTGAATGGATTACTGGAACAAGATCGTTCCGAAAAAAATGCGAGTGGTGAAGCTCAATCATTGCTTGCCTTAGGTCATCTCTATGAAGGTATAGGAAACGGCAACAAGGCTCTGGAGTATTACAACCTTGCAAAAAGTGTTTCCGACCAGAGCAATTTGACTTCGCTTTCCATAGAATCCAATGATGCACTCGCTCAATTTTATCGCTCACAAGGGAATTTAGCACAAGAGGTACAAGCACGCAGCAGCAACATTGTCATTAATCAGAAGGCGAATAATTCATATGCAGTAAAGAAGGAAAATTTTGAAATCGGAAATGCTTATCTCAATTCAAACAATACAGCGATGGCTGATTCATACCTTCAGAAGAGTCTGGATGTAAAAGGAATGTCCGAGGATTTGAAAAACGATTTGACCGTTGATGGCAACACGCAGCAGTTGGCACCAATACCATACAGAAGCGCAGAGCTGCAGATTGGAGCAGATGCATACAAGCAACTTGCACAGAGTTCCTTGAAGAGAAATGAATTCCATAAGGCGCTTGAGTACTATCAGCATTACGCTCTCATTCAGGATTCAGTACAAGCGGCAAGAAGTCTGGAATTGGCTGAAGCCATTGAATTAAGCAATAGCATCGGTCAGAATCAACAACGCATTCAATTGCTCGAGAAAGAGAGGGAATTGACGGACAAATCTATCGAAGTATTGCGACAAGATAGGGAGTTGAAAGGTGTGCAGGTTTTCAATCGCAACATCATCATCTTCGGATTGGGATTTTGTATGTTGTTCATGATGATTACCGCATTCATCATGATCAGAAACACAAAAGCACGAAGGAAGGCCGATAAAATTCTAGCCTTGCAATCACTCAGCGGTCAGATGAATCCGCACTTTATTTTTAACGCACTCAACTCAGTGAATGAATACATTTCCCAAAATGACGAACGTGCAGCGAATCGATATCTGTCTTCATTTTCAAAGTTAATGCGACAAGTGATGGATGATTCCAGACATGCGTTCATTCCACTCGAAGAGGAAGTTGAAATGTTGCGTTTGTATCTCCAACTCGAGCATTCCAGATTCAAGGACAAATTCACTTATGAACTAGTCATCTCCGAAGATTTGCAGAACCTCGGTTTTGAATTACCTCCAATGATCATTCAGCCATATCTTGAAAACGCCATTTGGCACGGCCTCCGATATAGGGATGGCTTGGGCAAGTTGAATATTTCATTCGAGTTGTTGAATGAGAATCTCATCATCACTATCATCGATGATGGAATCGGATTGGCTAAATCGAAGGAGATCAAAACGCTCAATCAAATGAAGCAAGCTTCGTTAGGTATGCAGAATATTCGCACAAGGATCCAACTCATGAATGAAATTTACAAGACGGATATGAAGATTAGTATTTCGGAAACATTTCCCGGTGCTGAGAATGCAGGTGCGACTGTAGTCATTGCAATCCCTCAAGTGACCGTGATGAAGGCAGCCAATACAGTAAGAACATGAATCAATAATATTTTAAACTGTGAAAGCAATCATCGTCGATGACGAACAGACCAGCAGAAATGTCTTGCGCGAATACATTGCGAAGTATTGCACAGATGTGAAAGTTTTGGCAGAAGCCGATTCTGTGCAGAGTGCCATTCCTGTCATCAGGCAATATGAACCGGATATTCTTTTTCTGGATGTGGAAATGCCCAAAGGAAATGGATTCGATCTTCTGGAGCAATTGGGTGAAGTGAAATTTGAAACTGTTTTCGTGACAGCTTTTGATCAGTACGCGATACAAGCTTTAAACTATAGTGCGGCCTACTATTTATTGAAACCTGTGAGCATCGATGAGCTCATCGCGGCAGTGGACAAAATCCGCAAGCAGCGCGAGAAGAAGGTAGATGCGCCGCATACACGCGTAATCCTGGAGAACATCAATGCTATTGGAGCACAGCAAAAAAAAATTGTGCTGCCATTGCTTGAAGGGTTCGAAGTTGTGCGTATGGATGAAATCGTTTCTTGTGAAGCCCATGACAACTTCACCGATTTTCATTTCGTATCGCGACCAAAGATGATGATCTGTCGCACTTTGAAATTCTATGAAGAACTTTTACAGGAATCCGGTTTTCTACGGGTACATAAGTCGCATCTCATCAACCTTGAACATGTTGCGAAATACACTCGAGGCAAAGGCGGTATTCTTACGATGTCTGATGGATCTGAAATAAGTGTATCACCACAGAAGAAAGATCAATTGATGGAAAAGTTTGAAAAGGGAAGGTGAACTAGTTCTTCGCAGGTTCGATCAGGTCCCACAAATTGCCATAGATGTCTTGAAAAACCGCTACGGTACCATGCGCTTCGACACGCGCATCACGGATGATCTTCACGCCTTTCTCAATGAGATTTTGGTAGTCCTCTTGAAAATTGTCGGTATGAAGGAAAAGAAAAACCCTTCCTCCGGTTTGGTTACCGATACGGCTTTGTTGTTCGTCATTGGCTGCTTTGGCCAGCAATAGTTTGCAACCATCCGAGCCGCTCGGAGCAACAAGAACCCAGCGTTTGGTTTCGCTGAGTGCAGTATCTTCAATCAAATCAAAATTGAGTGTTTGCGTGTAGTATTGAATGGCATTGTCGTATTCGTCGATGACCAGAGATATATGCGCGAGGTGTTGTGTCATTTGCGATTTGTGAGAGAATATTTAGATTTATACATTGAAAAAAATGAGCTGTAATTTGGATTTATTTTTTAACCGTTTGTTTTTCGCCGCCAAATTTTACGGCAAAACAGACATAAGGTGCGCCAATCCAAATGCTTTCTGCTATGGATTTATTGTTCAGGAAACCTAGATCTATCGACATCTTTTCACCGATAAATCTAACGCCGTACGCCGTTACACCGTTATAACTGTAAACGCTTCTAGTTGGTAATCCATTTCGGTCGCGGTAGGAATCAACTTCAGGAAATAACCACGTTTCGGATGTAAGCAAAAGTCGCTTGGAAACACGTGTCATGGCGCTAAATGAGACTATTGGTTTATCCATAACGCCTTTATCGGTATATGATTCGCCTGTGTATCTGTAAATGGAGTATGTGTTGCGATAGCTCCAACCAATACCTAAAGTTGCATTGTGATTTTTTTTGCCAAAAGTGGCCTGACCATAGGCAATACCATATTGGGATTTTGATTGGACGATACCCGTCTTGTTATTTTGGACGTATAGAATACCAAGTCCAATACCGAAGTTTTCTGCAATCCTATAATTCGTTCGGGCTGCCACAAAGTATGTACGTGGTGGTTTCCTATCCGTAATAGGTGTCAATAACTCAGTACCTGCGCTGATTGAGAATTGATTCGTTATACCCACTGTAACGGATTGGCCAACGATATAATAATTCTGATAGTTGACCTCACCCTTTTTCAATGAAAAAGAACTTGGTCCAAGTACATAATACGATGCGGACGGATTTTCAAATCGAAAACTGCCATTTACGAATGAAGTGTCATCAAGTTCTTTGATGAATTTGATATGGCTTTTTTGAATGGTCACAGTTCCGAGAGATTTTGTTTCCAGAACTATTGTTTCAGCATTTTCAGAAAGTACAGTTCCACTTAGGCTGGTACCATCCGTAGTTTCTACCAGAACAGCTCTCAGTGTGCGAGGTAGGTATTGACTGGTATCCTGACACATGGCAACGTTTGAAAAGGACAACGCTGCGATGAGGAAATGGAAGGATAGTTTCATAGATGAAAACGAAAAGTGTTTTTTATTCGAAATGAATTGAGCAGGGTAAAATATGCTGAAGTAAAAGTATAGGCATGTGTTTGCCGCTTCCAAAAAGTGCGTTTGCCAGAAATTTCACTTTTTTATTTTTTCTATTTGAGCTTTCGTTTCAACCCTTTTCAAGGGCGGCGGAATGCGGAGATATGGTATTCATCTGGACCTCAATGATGCTCGAAGATAAATGATCAGCGGTAAAAAAATAGGGAAGAGAATTATCGACAACATCGTAACTCCATGCAATGATGAATTGTCATTTACTATTCGTACGAATTGAAATGTGATCATGCCAGATACTACCAGTATGAAAATCTTGAGCATCCTCAACAGCCGCGTTGCGAGTGTGTATTGTCTGGCGACATTTGATACGGTAATTTTGATCGGGTAGTTGAAAATGTGCGGCCATCTGTTGATGAGCGAAAGCAAGAATGTCGCAAACGTGGCTACGATCGGTATTATGAATATCACTGCTTTGCTTCCATATCTATTCGCTTTTTCTTCGAAACTAAAATGAACAGCAATAATGTCCGACAACTCGAAAAAGTTTTGAATGACGTAAGCCCACAAGGCAATGAGAAGAATCCATGATGCTGCTTCCACAATATTATCACATGCATTCAGCTCAGGTTTGATGATAGTGCGCATCTCTTTCATTGATTAGAGAACAGTCCGAATATTCTTGATGTAAATTATTCTAACATCCATATGCAATGCTGACGGCGACATATTTTGTTTCAATTAATTTCTTCTTGTTGTAACGATCAATTCGAAACAGGAACGCATCATAGCTGTAACCAAAGAGATGCGAATCATCCGTTAACGTTGCCACTCTATCATACTCCGCGGGGATAACCACCAGCGTATCCCGTAGGTTATATTTCTTCTTCACTCGAGCAATTTCTTCCTCGTAGTAGCGCTGTTCCTGATGGATTTGCGTCCGACTATTTCGCTTCTTCGCCGGAACAATTTTGCCATCGACGACTTTCACTTCCTCCATATCGGAAGTGTGTGGCATCGCTCTGAAAAAGAAATGGGCGGAGTCGGAAAGGAAAGTGTATTGGGTAATTTCATTCAGATGAATGGATTCATTATAAAGTTGATCCAACTGTTGCGGTATATATTTTCTGTAATCGATGACTTCATTGATGCTGGAGAGATAGCACATTGACACTTTAAATAAGTCCGTCGAAGTGCCGGGAATAAATTCTATGAGCGTGTTGTTAATCCTGTCATCAAAGAGAATTTCGCTCAAGAACATGGTGTCACTCATTGCGTTGAGCGTTTCGATATAATCTTCGTTTTCTTTTTCGTCGTCATTCAATTTTGCCATGATGATATTTTCATCATTTGGTCCGAATTGAAGGGTGTAAGTGCCTTCGATATTTCCCCACTCTTTTTCATATCCTTTGAAATTGTGAAAGACCATCGTGAAGTGAGGATGGCGAAGTCTGGTGTCTTTCGGCTCTTCCATATCCTGTTCTAATTCATCATCATAAATAAAATCGACAGTTTCTGTTTCCGAGAATTCAACGGCATCCCAATGTATTGAATCAATCGGGACGAAATCATTCGAACTTGGAGTTGCACTCAACATTTTGACAGGGTTGGAAGTAGGATTGCGCAGACAACCGTATAGTGCGAGTATTGCCGATGTAATCAATAAAATTGTTTTCATGATTTGAAGATTGCGGAGGACTTTATTGCAAATCGATTTATGATTGAATTCATTGGGCTATGAGAAGTGATTTTGTATAACAAGTTATACCAATATGATTTCTAAAACATGCCAATGTTTGAGAAATCATACAATGGTATATGCCGATGGATATAAGTGTTCAGTTCGATCTGGCGAAGCAAATGTTGGACTATTACACTTATCCAATCGGTATTTAGTGGAATTCTTGGAATGGGCCTTTTATTTCTATCAAAAATACTCAAATCGAATAATCGCAAAATTATTTTCCCCAGGAAGAAAATTCCATATAGACTTCAGTGAAATGACAGGGCGGAATCTCGTCACAGCCAAGGGTATGAGCGAATGCTTTATACCGTCGTGCTCTCAGCAAATTTTTTAAAATCCTGAAGGATTTTGAATGACTGTTTATGAAGTGAGCCTTTCATAAAAGGGGCAATTATATTCATTAGGCCCTTAAACTTGAATTCATGATAAGTGACATGTCTTGTCTTATTGGGGCCCAACATCACAAATTGATTTCTCACAATATTGAAAATACCTTTTATTTCATATGAGCCTGTGAATTCATCAGGTAGGTTACGGACGATCACCGTTTCTATCATTTCAAGATTTTGAACACCCATTTTGAATTTCAATAAGGACTTAGCACCGGGTTGCCCGGGCTCACCGCTAATGTGCTCAAAACTTTGCAGGCCTTCCATCCATTGGAGCATATTTTCGGGACTATCAAATAATTCAATGACGCGGTCAATTGGAAGATTGATTTCTACTTCTGTGATGTACTTCATATTTTGTGCACTAAGACGAGAGGTTTGGCAAAAAATCAATCATTCAAACAATGGCGCTCTTGGGGTTCTTTATGCTCTTGCATGTTTCAGTGAAAACACTGTTACGAAGGTGTATCCTATGGTAAGCATTGCATGGAAAATGAACAGACCAAAGTCATCGTACTTAAAAGCCAGTGACATTCCCCAGATGAAATAACAAGCCATCAAAAATTCAAAAAGCGTGAGAGGTGAAATTTTTACTGCACGGTACTTTTTATCCGTCCAGGTTCCTTTATTCGCATTGATGGCAAACTTCGGAGTACGCACGAACGCGGATTTTTTTCCGGTAAAACCTTCCATTACAGCCACTGCATTGTGTAGCGACAAGCCCATACTCACAGATAGGAAGGCAGGATATTCTATGAGGAATCTGCCGAATTTCTTGAAGAAAGAATCCTGCGGACGTGATACCCAATAGAAAAATCCGAGGATGAAGAAACTGACAAGGAAAAATGTAGCTATGTAAAAAGTCCACCACAAATTGCCGTAGGTGTTTTTGATGATGAGCATCGGCACACTCAATAGAGATGTTCCAAGAATACAGAGAAAGACAACGGAATTCATCAGATGAAATGCGCCATGAATTTTTTGTCCGAAGGACAGATCCTTCGCATTTAGAACTTTCGGAAGATTTTTCACAGTGCATTCTGCTGCGCCTTTTGTCCAGCGGAATTGCTGCGCTTTGAGTGCATTCATTTCTGCCGGTAATTCTGAGGGCGATCCAATTTCAGGTAAGTACACAAAGTTCCATCCTCGCAATTGAGCTCGGTAGCTAAGGTCAAGATCTTCTGTGATCGTATCGCTTTCCCAACCTCCGGCATCGTAGATGGTCTTCTTTCTCCACACGCCGGCAGTTCCATTGAAGTTGATAAAATGATGATTGGTGTTTCTTCCAACTTGCTCCACCGTAAAGTGGGCATCCAATCCAAATGCTTGCAATCTGGTGATCAAAGAGTACTCTTCATTGAGGTGTTCCCAACGCGTTTGCACCACGCCGATTTTGTCTCCGCTATAAAAGAAAGGTATGGTCTGTCGCAAAAAATCTTTTCGCGGCACAAAATCCGCATCAAAAATGGCAGTGAATTCGCCGCGGCAAAGGTCAAGTCCATAGGCGAGTGCGCCAGCTTTGAAACCAACGCGTACAGGACGTTTCACATGCTTGATGTCGATGCCGAGCGCCTGTTTTTCAGCGATCTTTTTCGCCGCCACTTCGAAACTTTCGTCTGTGCTGTCATCGAGTACCTGAATCTCCAGTTTGTCTTTTGGATAGTCAAAGGCACACACTGCGTCGATGAGTCTTTCGATGACATACAACTCATTGTAAACCGGAAGTTGAATGGTCACCACCGGCCATTGTTCGTCGTGGAGGATTGGCTTTTTTGCGCGTGTATAGCGCATTTTCACATATTGAATGGCCAAATTCAATTGAACCAGACTGTACACAAAGAGGAAAAGCAAGAAACATGCGTACAGGAAAATAGCGATAATGGAGAGGTGATAAATCAAAGCAACGAAGGGTATTATTTGTCCAAAAGCGCGGCAAAGATGGATAAATTACCTCGACAGTGATTCATTGTTTTTGCACAATGCGATGGATGGGTTGTGTGAATCTTTCTATGGCCCTAATCTTCTGTTTTCAATCGAACGATGTACATGAGCACCCCCTTACCTTTGCAGTGAGAATTGATTCCTGTGAAGAAAATATCCATTCTGCTGCTTAGAAGTTATATCGGCCCATTCATCATTACGTTTATGGTGGCGATGTTCATTTTTGAGATGCAGTTCATTTGGGTCTATCTGGATGAAATCATGGGGAAGGGCCTGAGTTCTTGGGTTATCTTGAAATTGCTCTTTTTTGCATCAGCGCGCGTGGTCAACATGGCATTGCCATTGGCAATTCTGATGAGCAGCATTATGACCATGGGAGCCTTGGCGGAGAACAATGAAATGACTGCCATGAAAAGTGCCGGTGCTTCATTGATGCGGATCATGCGACCTTTGATATTCTTCAGTGTTGGTCTATCATTGACGGCATTCATTTTCGCCAATAACCTTTGGCCGGTGGCCAATCTGAAGTGTCGGACCATACTGTTCAATATCATGAAGCAAAAGCCCTCACTTAATCTTACCGATGGCGTTTTCTACAATGGTATTGAAGGCATCAGTATTCGCGCGGGAAGGAACAATCATGAAACCGGAGAACTGAAGGATGTACTTATATATGATCATCGCGGAGGCGAACGAGCAAACAGAACGGTGATCAGATCTGAAAGAGGGCTCATGGAGCAAACCCCTGACAAGCGATTTCTCATCTTGACA
>JAYTMF010000692.1:0-5194 GCA_043728755.1 Flavobacteriales bacterium | reverse complement strand
GCGGTTGGATCATTGAATCCGTATTCGCCAGTGAATGTTTTGGTTTCAAGATGACTGCTATCGCGAACAACATATGTCCAGTTGTCAATTCTTACACCTGCACCAGCCGCGCCATAAAGGCGTTTCACGGTAATTCCTCCTTGCAGAATCGCGTCACCGTCTCGGGAAAGAATCCTGCCGTAGTTCACGCCAAGTTCGCCCCAGGCCAACGCATTGGCGCGTAAATTTTTAATGGTTTTCTCCTGTCCCATTTCCTCTTGGTGTTGAAAACCATTTGTAATGATGCCTTTCAGATTATCGGGAATACCTCTTGCGTCTACAGCTACTCGCGCTGCGGAGTAGACTCCAAAAGCTTGGTCCTTTACGGCAAACGTAAAGGATGGACCGTGTACCATGACGTCACCATATACAGCGAATGGACCATTTTTGGTAGAAAGAGGAACAGTACTCATCTTGCCGAGTCCAGCCAAAGAGAAAGACTTGCCATCGAGAAAGACGAGGTCATTTCTAACAAATGCGCTCGCTCCGATAAGATTGATATCGATGAAGGCGCGTGAATCTACAATAGTCGATGGATTGTTCAGCACTGTATTCACTGGAGACCTTGTGCTACCGGCAATACCCAAATTGTCTTGAGCAAAAAGCGCAGGGCAAATGTGGAAGAACAATGATATGAGGAGTGGCTTCTTCAAATGGGGTGAAGGAAGATTTCATCGCTTAATACGAATGTCGATCAAAAGAGTTCTTATCTGGTTGATATTTCCTCTTTTGTTTTCACTTCTAGCACATTAACGTCAAAGACGATCGGTGTGTGTGGGGGAACGATGCCGTTGCTGTTGCCTTTTTCACCGAATGCGAGATAAGAAGGTAAATAAATCAGGGCATGATCATCTTCAGTAAGGAATGTGAGAGCGTATTGTAGACCAGAAATGATCTGACCCGGTTTGCCGAAATTGAATTGCATCTCGGTAGTATGATCAAGTTCGCGTCCGTTAAAAAGTAAAGTATTGTAGCTGATCTTTATTTCTCGTCCGTTGAGAATTGAATCGGTGGGAACATCATGTAAAAATTGGATGAAACAATCTCCGTGTTTTTCATAGCCTCGTTTGGGATCATTCATCAGCAATAATTCTATTGCTTCAGCTTCACCCAATTCATATTGTTGCGAGGCGTGCATGAGGTAATCGATATAACCTTGCTTGTCAAACGTTTTTTGAAGGTGAACGGTAAAAGTAATTTCTTCGTCCATACGGTAAGTATTTGAATCAGCGAAAGCGCTGAGAAAGCAACGATCGACTTCCGAAAAGGGAATGATGTACGAAATACGATCGCCGCATTGCAAAGAATCGAGTTCGTGAATTAGCCTTAATCCAGGCAGTTCACCTTTCTTTTCAGAAGGTGTTTGTTCTCGCAACGCATGATGATGCAATTGAAAGTGATAGCCGGTATCCGGTTTTTCATTGCTGATGAATGTGATGTCCATGATGAAGTAATCCGCGTCAGTCATTGCCGGTTTGCAATCACCAAACTGTTCCATTTTCTTGTAAATACCACTGGTTGTTTTTGAAAAACCGGGGTGATCATCACAAGCTTGCAATGAGAAGAGTGCGATTGCGAGGTAAAAAGGATATGTGAAGTTTTTCAGATAATTCATCTCAGAGTTAAGTCGAAATATTTACTCGGAAGTCACAAGATGCACGTCATAAATTACCGTTGCATTTTGTGGGATTTTGCCGGAGTCACCTGTAAAACCAAATGCGAGGTGGGATGGAAGAATAAATCTTGCGCGGTCTCCAACATGCATCAGTTGTAATGCCTCATGCAATCCTGTTTCAACATTATCGTAACCTACATGTATGCGTTTGGGTTGTGCATCAGTGGTGCTATAACAAGGAGTGTCATCGATCAAAGTGATGTTATATGAAATGAACACAATGTCATTGCTGTGAATTTCCTGCCCGTTACCATTTTCGTAGATCCAGTATTGCAGCCCCGTTGATGTCTCTTTCATCGGCCATTCTTTCACCTTGATATAAGTTGAGATTTCCTTCATCTCTCGGGCATGCTGTTTTTTATTTTCCTGGATCATTTCCTGTTGAATGCGATCTACATCAGCATTGGTGATTTCTTTTTTATCACTACAACCATTGCAACTTATCAGAAGCAACGTACACATGAAGAATAACAAAACAGAATTTTTCATTCAGGAAGCAGTTATTTGCGATCGATTATCATGAATAAGATGTTTGAGCTTTGCCAATGTAGTCGGCATATCGGTGTAGGAAGCTCCGCCTGAAGCGTTGATGTGACCACCACCTTGCCAGTGTGTTTTTGCAAACAGGTTCACATCGTAGTTTCCTTTTGATCGGAAGGAAAGTTTGATTTCGTTACTGCTTTCACGAACAAAAACAGCGAGCTTAATACCTTTGATACTGAGTGCCTGATTGACGAGACTTTCGGTGTCACCTTGCCTGTGATTGAACAGCTTTAGCTCCTCCATGGTCAACCAGATAATTGCAGCGTCACAATCTGTGATGACCTCAAGTTTTTCACTCAGCGCATATCCTACAAGCTTTAGTCTGTCAAGCAGATTGGTGTCATACACCTCACGATGTACCAAGGCATGATCGAGGCCCAATGCGATCAATTCTCCGACAATATTATGTGTGGATTGCGACACACTTGGAAAACGAAATGAACCACTGTCAGTCATTATGCCGCAGTAAATACAAGTCGAAATGGGAATATCGATTACGCTCTTGCCATACGATTCCGCAATGAAATGATAGATCATCTCGCACGTGCTGCACGCAGATGTGTCGCTGTATGTGACTTTAGCGAAATCTCCCGGTTGCTGGTGATGATCGATCAAGATAAAATTGGCAGTCGCCTTTATCAATGCGTTTTGCATGTTTACACCAACACGGCCAAGATGATTGTAGTCTAGTGAGAAGATTAAATCGGCTTTGCTAATGGCGTCGTTAGCCTTTTCTGTATCCTGATCGAAAATGATGATCTCATTATAATCTGGAAGCCATTGCAGAAATTCCGGAGCGCCATCCGGCAGTATTGCGGTGACATTTTTCCCTTGAGATTTGAGAAACAGATAGAGAGCGAGCGCTGATCCCACAGCATCTCCATCAGGATTTTTGTGCGAAGTGATCACTATATTTTTACTCTGATCAATGAGTTCTCGTGAGTGATTGATTTGCGTTGCTGTGAGCTTGGATGACATGGCGCAAAATTAAGTCTGTCGGTTCAGATCGATCATTATTACCATAAACTTGCCATTACATTTTTGAACAAATGTCAAATAACTTATTGATCCGCCATATAAGCGAAGCGCTTTTTCAAAGGTTGAAATCATCCTTTAAACTGCCATCATTTCTCATGATGTGTTTTGTATTTCTGTTTTGCACATCGTTTTCGACGCACAAATTTTATATCAGTAAAACAACCATAGAGTACAATTCACGCACACAGGGATTCGAAGTGTCATGCAAGTTTTTCACAGATGATCTGGAAGCGGTTCTAAGCGCTGAATCGGGACAAAAAGTGGTACTCACCAACACGAGTGCAGGTCAGGATATTGAATCGCTCGTTGGTAATTATGTTTCCTCGCATTTCAAGGTTTGGTTTGATGATCAGCCCATCACCATGAGTTATGTAGGCAAGGAAACAGAAGCAGATCTGACCTATGTTTATCTCGAGTTTTTTCGCAGCAATCAGTTTCATGTATGTAAGCTGGAGAACACATTTCTGTATGAACAGTTTCCTGAGCAGCAGAATATCGTTGATGTAAAAGTCGATGGATTCACAGCAACGTTAATCCTGACGAAAATAAAATCCGGTGATCTTATTTTTCGATAGTGGCAACGTACAGATTATGACCAAGAAAGAGAAGGCGAAATTCATCATGGAGGAATTGGAGAAGCTGTATCCGGATCCGCCCATTCCGCTTGTCCACAAAGATTCCTATACTTTATTGGTAGCAGTGCTACTTTCGGCACAGTGCACTGATGCGCGTGTCAACACAGTTACACCAGCGCTGTTCGCACTTGCAGACAACCCCGATGCCATGATGCATTGCAACGTTGGAGATATTGAAAGAATCATTAGACCTTGCGGATTGGCTCCGGCGAAGAGTAAAAACATTCACTCGCTTTCGAGAATTCTGGTGGAAAAATTTAATGGAGTCGTTCCTTCCGATATGGAAGCGCTCGAATCTCTTCCAGGCGTCGGTCATAAGACTGCAGGCGTGGTGATGATACAGGCATTTGGCATGTCGGCATTTCCTGTTGACACACATATTCATCGGATGATGGAGCGATGGGGATTGAGTTCGGGTAAAAACGTTGAACAAACCGAACGCGATGCAAAGCGACTTTTTCCTGAAAGGGAATGGAACAAATTGCATCTGCGAATTATCTACTACGCCCGGGAATATTCTCCTGCAAGAGGACTAAATCCATTGAAGGATTTCGTCACGGCCATCGTCCATCAGAAGTGAGCAATTCATGTATTTTGTTTCGTAGGGAATTTTAGTAGGGGCAACCCTTGCGGTTGCGCTATATCCAATCGCGGTTGCCCATGTCCATTTTTGGCAGGGTTGAACCTTGCCCCTACGACAATATTTCCAAAACGGTGCCTCCGTTTTCACAACATATCGTTACAAAATCAATCCTGCGTGCAAATAATCATACCCCTGTAACCGGATTGACATGCGTTTGTGTATGTAGGGATTGTAATCCATTATATTATTTCATAAGCGTCCTAAAGACAAGAAGAATTGTTCTTTGAAAGTATTGATATTAAAGGGATTCAAAGTAATTTGAATTTCCAACGATTTCAATTTATCAAAAGGGAAATTGAGATATGAATACAGGAAAATATATTTTTGCACAAATAGTTTCAATCATAGACATCAACGATTTTAAGAAGTGAGTTGAATGATACAATGGTAATTAAACCGATTGGACAAGAGTAATAGTCCAATCTTTGCTTCGCCAGATTGCACTAAGTACTTGTATCCATCGGCATTTACCACTGAATGATTTCTCAAACATTGGCCTGTTTAATAAATCACATTGGAATAGGGAGCTCGGATGGATCCATTCGTCAATCAATTTCGTGTGGAAGGCAGAACGGCGAAGATCCAACTGGAGATGGACACAGAGCAGATCATCATTGGCAG
>JAYTMF010000691.1:0-4334 GCA_043728755.1 Flavobacteriales bacterium | reverse complement strand
GTGAAAAAGCGCGTGGATAAAAACCCTGTGAAGCCTTCGATATGAGTAATAAACGGATCCTCACTACGACCAATGCCCGGTATTTCGAGTAGCATCATTGTTCCGGTATGATCAGGCGTGGGCACTCCAACGTAGTAGATCTTGGCGGGTTCTTTTCCTCCAGTAAAAATCTCCACTTTCTTACCGGAGGTCACAAGTAGCTTCATCATATTGTCGCGAGCGGCATCGCTCACATTTCCCCGAATACGAATCCGGTTAATTGTCATCAATATAATATTCACAGCATCCTCGCGTGCGAAATATTTCCCGTTCAGTTTCCAAAGAACATTGCCCGGTATTCTTTCTAAAGTGGCGTGTTGTCCAGTCTGATCCGTGATGATGATTTTATCGACAGTGGAAGTATCGCTGATAGCGAAATCGGAGAGAGGATTGTCGGCAAGTGTACTTGATCCCGATCTGGATTTCACAATCCACGCGGTCACCACAAGCAGAACCAATACAACAAGCAATACTATATTTCTTTTCATGAGATTGCTAAACTAAGCCTTCGCCCATTTTTTTCTTCTGATAATAAATTGAACTATGCCGGAAAACAAAACAAGGGCAATGGGAAATACCGTGTTTGCCATCTTGATGAAATTTTTGTTGTCCTGAACTTTCGCCATATCAAGTTTGCGCAATTCGATGGTACGACTTCGCACACTGATCAAAGCCTGATCATCGAGGAGGTAATTCATGCAGTTGAGAAGGAATTCTTTATTGTCGTATAACACACGCTTGAATTGTGGGTCATAACCCAAAGCAAGAGGCATTGGTTTGTTGCCGCGAAAATCTACATCATTGTAACCAATATCTCCATCAGCGATCACGATCATTTTGGTGGGTACACTTTTATCGCGATAAGCAATATTTGGATCTGTTTTCACCGAATTGGGCAATTGATCACGAAAAGCGCTTGGGAATTGACCTTCCAGAATCATTGCCATGGTGCGCTCCGGCTGATTTCCATGCTGGAAATATTCTTGACCAAAAGCGAGCAGTTGAAGGTCAACACGAACGGGCGATTTAAGTTCCTTGGACAATTTCGAACTCTTCAGCAGTGGAATTTTGAGCACTTCCGGATTTTGGTTGACAGTATCCAAGCATCCCGCAAATTCCATTTTGATAGGATCGAGATTCGAAGTGATGGGATGTGTGTTGTTGGATGAGAGAATAAGAGGCGCATAATAATTGGTTCGATCCACATAACTTCTTTGATTCCCCATTGGACCATTGTCGAGCATAATGGGCGCTCCCTGAAAATCAATTACCAATGCTCGATTGAGACGTACACCATATTCGAAAAGCATTTCATACATGCCGTTCTCATTGCTCACGGCCATGGTCGTTTCCGATTGGCGTAAACTATCCATATTGATCTTCAACGCATCGAGCATCCACATAACCTTTCCGCCGTTCATGATAAACTGATCGATAATGAATTTATCGCGATCGCCGACAGTGCTGTCGGGTCCTGCTATTACCAGCGCATCATAACGATTGATTCTGAATTTCGCACCGTCAATTTTGTCACTGAAAGCGAATAATTGCGAGTCGATGCGCACAGGTTCAAGGTCGTAGTTTTCTTTCAGTCCGAAAATAAAATCTGCGAGGTGGATGCCCTCGATTTCTCGGTGGCCGGTGAGAACGGCTATTGCCGGTTTCTTCTTTCGCGTGATCTTTCTCAAACCATTCGCAAGTTCGTATTCAAGATTATTCACCGAGGAATTGATCATTGCATCAGAAGGCGTTGGCATGTCGGTCTTCAGAAATTGAATGGGATATTCCTTTCCCCGATATTCTACAATTGCGCAGGGCCAAATCAGTTTAGTGCTTTGCGCGCCATTTTCATTAAATGAGATATTGCTGAATTTCAAACCCTTTTCATCCAGTGCTTTAAACGTTTCATTGATGATCTTCTTATCACCACTTACATACGGGTCGATGAATTCATACTCGATGTGACCATTGCTATAGTCACGAAATTCATCCAATCGCTCTTTTATACTTTGCTCAAGGTGCTTGAAGCCGGATGGAAATTCACCGTGGAGATAGCAACGAATGAAGAGGTTGTCATTGATGTCTTCCAACATTTCCTCTGTAGCGGGCGTCAATGAATGCCTCTTCTCCGCTGTAAGATCCCATTTGAAAAAGACGAATGAGAGCAGGAAAGCTGCAGCGATCACTATGGCGAGTGACAGCAATAACCGGACGATATCGTTGCGTTTGTTGTTCATGGTTTCAAATCAACACAAGGTTGAGACAAGAATGTAAGCAAGCAAATTTGCGCATGAACCAAGCATCTGACACTGCATTGGCACCTAATTTTTATGAATAATGAATGGTCAACAGTTCTTGAGGCGTGATGTTACAAGGCAGTTACATGGCCGTAATAATGAAGTAGTAAAATGGTTGCGCACCTTCCTTTCCGTTGCCAAGCGTGGGATAATCTTCAAGTTCGACCTTTCCGCGGGCGCCTTTTGAAAAAACTTCCTTTATCAAATTTCCGGTCTGCGGATCATAATATCTCACCAAATATTTTTTCGCAATTGCACCTTTCAGAAATATCTTATCCGTGTTTCCATTCACAGGAGTAAAAGTTGCCAAAGGCTGATCAACTCCCGAAAAATCGTTTTTTCTTTCTTCCGTTGCACAACTACCTGGGCATTGTGTGTAATAGTTCCATGATCTGTTGATCACAAAACCGACAAACACATCCTGTAAAGTTTCGTGCGTATAAATAGATTCCGCGAATTTTGTCTTCTTTGTTCTCGACCTAAATGCACTATAAGAATGAGCGGGTTTCCAGTTTCCTTTGCCAAAATCGGCAACGTGCATCACCTTCTCGTTAAGGAATTTCGTGATCGATCCCAGATAATGCCAGTTCGTTGTTTCGCTCCATTCATCCCAGCTCATTCCGCTTGATGCGTGGCCTCCGAAAGTATCAGTGAGCATGTCTTTGACGAAGCCCGTGTAGTCATCGGACAGACAGCTTGTCAATCCATTCTCGGCATGAACTACTGGTTTCCATAACGATTCATAACCTCCAAGCGGGCTATAATACTTGCCATCATCTTCTGTAGTGGAAGGGTCGTTCCATCCGCACATCAAACCACCTGATTGTGAATTTTTGAAATACTCGTGAACCGACATTTTCTCCCATCGATTCAATCCAGCACTGTAATTAGAAAAAGCGATAATGTCGATATAGCGCGATTGCCATGAATTGTCGAACACATCCGACTGGCATGGATTGCAGTTCTCACCAATCTCAGCATCGAGACAATCGCCATCGCCGTTGAGATCAACATCCATCGGTGGTGTTCCCGTGTAATCTGCAGCAATGAGATGACGCGTATGGTGAAGATCTTCTTTGATATATCGCGCCATTTCATGGTGCCATTGCGCCACTTTCAATTTGTTCTTCGGGTCTTTATAATATGCTGATTTAATTTCATGGTGAATGACGTCATCCTTTTGTCCGTCTCCATCCGTATCTACATTCACTTCCCATACACTGCCTCCACCGATGTTATTCATCTCACTCATCAATTCAAGCATAAAAATATTTCGGCTGTATCCCCAGCGTGCGATGATGTATCGCAACTTCTTTTTATAATTCAGTAGTGCGCATGGACTTGAAAGAAAGTCGATGGCGTCATTCGTATCGGCGCAACCATTGTTATAACACCAGCCATTCGTTCCCGTGGTTTTCGTATCGATACCGCATCCAATGCAATTGTATGTATTGTCCCAATCGAATCTATCATATCCGAAACTATGATGAGCCACTGAGTAGTGATATTGCATATTCAATTCAATACGGAGATCAACATCATGGCATACATCGAGCATTCTGTCGAATTCCCACGCTTGATATTGTCGGTCATAGTAATTATTCAATTTTTCAAACTCAATATCAAAAGCCATAGGATCGAAGAATGTTCTAAACGCGTTGGCACCCTTTTCCTTCAGAGCTTTCAACACCACTTCGAGCTTCACGTATGCCGCGGCCGCCAGTGAATATTCATTAAGCTGCACTCCGGGAATTCCTTGTCTCTCTTTTTTTCTCCAATCCATGCCGCAACAAGGATCTTCATTCGCCCATTCATAGCATTTATCGCATGATGCTTTCGAATCAACTCCCTCCTTGCAATTGCAACCGAAACTTGCCTCAGTAATATTGATTCCAACTGGAAAAAAAAGCTTATCATCATCTGTTTTGAAATAGTGCTTGTTGGATGATATAGAGATAAAACTATTCTTTGTAGATCCGCCCAATGAAGTGAATTGAA
>JAYTMF010000690.1:0-4770 GCA_043728755.1 Flavobacteriales bacterium | reverse complement strand
ATACCGGTTTCGCTTCCGTTGAGAAGGTTATCAATACAAGTAGGGCAATATTCACAGCCACCTTGTTGTACGTCGGTTTGGTTTTCGCAGTCGATGGCGTCTTCCAGTCCGTTTAACAACCCGTCATTGCAAAGCAATTCACAGCCACCACATAGGCCACCGCAATCGATACCGAATTCACCTGCATCGAGGATTCCGTTGGCACAAGCGACACACGGAGGACATTCGCCACCACAGTCTATCCAGTCTTCATCTTCCCAAGGTTCGAAAACGCCATTCACGCAATGGTCGCAAGGTGCACAAGGACCACCACAATCGAACATTACTGCACCTAATGCATTGGTAAATCCCTGAGGATTTTCGCCGTTGTTCAATAAACCGTCGTAACAATTTGGCGGGATCTTATTTTCCTCATTCAGACAACTTGCGAGAAAAACTGAGCCTGACAATGCAGTTAGGAAAATGAAAAAGTATGTTCTAAGTCTCATGAGGAAATTTATTAACAGGTTTCGAAATTACTAATACAAGTCGTTTGTTCAATGTCTTGGGTTGCATAAAGTCACCAACTAATTGTTGATTTCCTTTTTTATGCGAATATGGCATGGAAGGCATAATTTATTCTCTGTGTGATTGGGAATTTTGAAATAACTATGCGCAATGGAAAAGAATTGGATGAAAACGGCTGCGGCAAACGAACAGATCGTTGCAGATCTTAAACAGAGCATGAATATTTCTCCTGTTTTGTTGAGGATACTTGCCGCTAGAGGCGTAACGAATAAGAAGTTGGCGAAGAAGTTTTTCCGTCCGCAGCTTGAAGATCTTCATGATCCATTTCTGATGAAGGATATGGATAAAGCCGTGGAACGACTGACCAGAGCCGTCCATGCGCATGAGAAAGTACTTGTTTATGGCGATTACGATGTTGACGGTACGACCGCTGTGACGGTGGTTTTTTCGTTTCTGAAATATCTTGGCGTGAACTGCGACTATTATATTCCGGATCGTTATGCGGAGGGATATGGATTTTCATTTGCGTCAGTTGAATATGCCAAACAGGAGGGATTTCAGTTGATCATTACATTGGATTGTGGTGTTCGAGATGGAGAAAAAATTAAAAAGGCAGGAGAGTACGGAATAGATGTCATCGTCTGTGATCACCACCAACCCGCTGAGTTGCCTCCTGCCGTGGCGGTTTTGGATCCCAAGCGATCAGACTGCGAATATCCGTTCAAGGGATTAAGCGGTTGTGGTGTGGGTTTCAAAATGCTACAAGCTTTTTGCATGCAGCATGATATCCCGCAGGAGAAATTATATAATTATCTGGATTTGCTCACCATCTCCATTGGAGCTGATATCGTTCCCATGGTGGATGAGAACCGTGTGTTTGCGCACTTCGGCCTTAAACAATTGGCAGCAGAGCGTCGTCCCGGCATTGCGGCGATGCTCGAACAAGCGGGTTTTCAGAAAAAGGAAATGACAATTACGGATGTGGTATTTCTGCTGGCGCCAAGAATCAATGCTGCAGGCAGAATTTTTAGCGGGAAACAAGCCGTAGAACTCTTGCTTTGTGAAGATGCACAAGAAGCCAAGCGTTTGAGCAAACTCATCGAAGAGAACAATAAGACGCGCAAAAATCTTGACAAGGTGATTACCGCCGAGGCATTGGCGCAAATCATTGAAGATCCGGAACGCGAATCATCTTTTTCAAATGTTGTTGCAGGCCGCACATGGCACAAAGGAGTGGTGGGGATAGTGGCTTCGCGCATTGTAGAAGCACATTACAAACCTGCTATAGTATTAGTGGACGACGGAGAGAAGATGTCGGGAAGTGCCCGCTCCATCGAGAGTGTGGATCTTTTTGAGGCATTGGAAGCATGCTCGGATTTGCTTATCCAATTTGGTGGTCACGCTATGGCGGCGGGATTGTCGCTGCGTTCAGAAAATTTCACAGCCTTTAAGGCGAAATTTAATTCGGTGGTTTTACAAATGTTGAATGGAGTTAAACCTGTCGCGGCCATTGTTTACAATGATGAAATAGGTTTCGACGATATCACGCCCAATTTTCACAAAATCCTAAAGGAATTTGCACCTTTTGGTCCTGGGAATATGCATCCTGTTTTTTTGGCAACACAAACCAGCAACGCTCGCTATACCAAAACCGTTGGAGAGCGAGACGCGCATCTGAAATTGCATGTGAAGCAAAGGAAAAAGTCAAGGGTTGAAATGGCGGGTATTGGTTTCGATCTTGGTTCATGGAACAATGCGATGCAATCTGATAAGGAAGTAGATCTTTTGTTTACCATAGACGAAAATGAATGGAAAGGAAGGAAGTCCATTCAATTGATGGTGAAGGTCATCAGGTTTTCCGAAACTGCGGAAGTTCTTATTTGATTTTTTCATGATGATTGTGTGTATTTATCCTCCATATACTGTGGCTTCACTTCATAATACCGATTGGACTAAACACTTGTTTCCATCCGCATTTACCACGGTATGATTTCTCAAACATTGACCAGTTTTAGAAATCACATTGGTATTAAATGAAAGTGAATCAGTTTGGAATAATTCAAGACCAATGAGAGTCTAAGAGTACTTCACAACGAAGTTGATATCTTATAGTTGTTTTCAGGGATTTCTGAAATTCTTTCTATGAAATTCTGTGAGAAACTATATGGTATAACGCGATGGGGATGAAGGCGGACAATCATTTTTTCATTTCGAAAAAATAAAGAAGCAAAGAAGAATAGATGATGACAAGACGCTGAGATGTCTCAAATTTGCAAAACAAATGAAACGTATCGAATGGAGGAAGAAACGAGGACAGAATTGACAACATTAGGCGAATTTGGATTGATCCGACATCTCACCGAAAACATACTATTAAGAAATAAATCTTCGCTCAAGGGAGTCGGAGATGATGCTGCGATCATATCTGTGCCTCACGATAAAAAGGTAGTGTTGACAACAGATATGTTGGTGGAGGGAATCCATTTCGATTTGATGTATGTGCCACTGCTTCACCTTGGTTACAAGAGTGTGATATCCAATCTCAGTGATGTTTACGCGATGAATGCAACACCCGAGCAGATAACAGTTTCGATAGCAGTAAGCAATCGTTTTTCTTTGGAGGCTTTGGAGGAATTGTATGCGGGTATGTTCAAGGCTTGTGATCATTATGGAGTAGATATGGTGGGCGGCGATACGACCACAAGCACGAGTGGATTGGTTATTTCCATCACGGCGATTGGTTTTGCATCGGAAGAAAAAATCACCACCAGAAGTGGAGCACGCGAGAGCGATTTACTTGTAGTGAGTGGTGATCTTGGTGGGGCTTATATGGGACTGCAGGTGTTGGAAAGAGAAAAAAATGTATTCAAGGAAGCACCGGGTACACAGCCGGAGCTGATGGGTTATGATTACATTTTAGAACGACAACTCAAACCGGAAGCGAGAAAGGACATTGTCGAATTATTAAATCAACTTGAAGTTCAGCCGACTTCTATGATTGATATTTCCGATGGGCTTGCTTCTGAGATCAAGCATCTCGCCGAACAGAGTTCAGTTGGTTTTGATCTTTATGAAGAAAAAATTCCAGTATCCCCGCGAACAATTGAAGCAGCAGATGAGTTTCACCTCGACAGAACGACATGCGCGTTGAATGGTGGTGAAGATTATGAGCTTCTTTTTACTATCAAACCAACGGACTACGACAAGATCAAAGGAAACCCGAATCTCACTGTGATTGGTCACGCCACGCATGACACGTATGGGTGCAGACTCATCACGCGATCAGGCGAAGCAGTTGAATTGAAAGCGCAAGGTTGGAATGCGTTTCAGTAAAGCTGCTATGCGGCGAGCTGATCTCTGTATTTTTTTCCGTTGACTTTGCTCTTTGCCCATGCGAGGAAGTCGAAGTATTCGAACACCGATCTTTCGAATGCATCGGTGCGAATTGCTTCGAGTGCCGGCACCAGAGCACTATACATTTCATCCAGCGTTTTATCCTGTCTTTTCTTTTGAGAATCGTTGATGAAATTCAGAATGATCTCTTCGAATTTGTAAACTTTTTTTCTTGTTTCAAGAAAGCGTTGCGTGCTTCTCAATGCATAGGGCAACAAACTTTTATTTCCCAATTCAAGATGAATCACGAGATTAAGAATTTGTGCCATGCAGTGTATGTCGCGTGTTTTATCGATCTCCACGTTGTTGAGCAATTGATTGATCCATTTCAACGACTCATGATATTGTTCGAGACCGAAATGAATGACGGCGATGTTGAAATAGAAATGTGCTTTGCGAATTGAACTTAATTTCTCGGAGAATTTTTCAAGACCCTCTTCAATTTCCGGAATCATTTCGATACCCTTTTCGAATTCACCGCTTTGCGCATACAATGTGAGCTCAGTGCTTTTTGCCAAAGAGAACAAGCGCAACTCAAGATCTTCGTTGGTTTGCAAAGCCAGTTTTTCCGGTAGCTTCCGCAGTTTCTCCACGTTCTTCAGCGCCTCATTCCAGCGACCCAGGCGCATGCCAACATAGATAGTATTGGTGAGCACAGAAATATAAATGTTGGGTTCTTCATTGAAAAGATGCGGCTTCTTATCGATCAACTTCAGATTTTCCAAAAGGTGTGGATAGCATTCATTGTAATTGCCAAGACTGAAATGATATGCGCTGTGGATATGATTGAGCATATACATATTTTCAGCTCCGGAAATTTTGCCGTTCAACTTTCCGGCAGCCTCGTCGATGATTTGTTTTAGCTGTTGC
>JAYTMF010000689.1:0-2133 GCA_043728755.1 Flavobacteriales bacterium | reverse complement strand
GATATGCCGACCAAGCTCGACGCCACTGACGGTCTCGCGGCAGCAGTATGTCATTTTTACCAAAGTTCTTCCGTCATCACCTCCGGAAAATCATACACCGGATGGAAGTCTTTTCTTTCGGACAATCCGGGTAGAGTGAAATGAATTGAACCGCTTGCTCGGATCATTTTCTTTGATTTTAGTTAACGTGGTGGATTGCATTCAGCTCCGCACTTCCAATAGCATTAGACTTACTTTTGCGCACCATTTATTATATATGAAATTCGGAACAAAAGCAATACACGCCGGCCAAGAGCCTGATCCCGTTACAGGTGCCATTATGACACCCATCTACCAAACTTCCACCTACGTGCAGGAAGCACCAGGAGTGCATAAGGGTTATGCATATGCACGGGGAAAAAATCCAACACGCGTGGCACTGGAAAGTTGTCTTGCAGCATTGGAGAATGCTCAACACTGTCTTTGTTTCTCCAGTGGAATGGGAGCCATAGACACGATCATCAAATTGCTCAATCCAGGTGATGAAGTAATCGCTACTGATGATCTATATGGCGGTACCTATAGAATGTTTACCAAGGTTTTTGCTAAATATGGCATCAAGTTTCATTTCATCGATATGCATGATATGGAGGCAGTGAAGGCAAAAATAAATGCGCACACACGCATGCTTTGGATAGAGACTCCAACGAATCCGATGATGAAGATTATTGATGTTGTAGCTTATACTGAACTTGCAAAAATGCACAAACTCATCTCGGTGGTCGATAACACTTTCGCATCTCCATACCTTCAGAATCCACTTGATCTTGGCGCGGATATCGTAATGCATAGCGCCACGAAATATCTCGGAGGTCACAGTGATGTGGTAATGGGTGCGTTGATGACCAATAACAGAGCATACTATGATGAACTCGCTTTCATTACCAATTCATGCGGGCCAGTTCCCGGACCACAAGATTCATTTCTGGTGTTGCGCGGCCTAAAAACGCTTCACTTGAGAATGAAAGCACATTGTGAAAACGGAAAAGCTGTAGCTGAATTTTTACAGCAGCATCCTAAAGTGGGTAAGGTTTATTGGCCAGGATTCGCGGATCATCCGAATCATGAAGTGGCCAAAAAGCAGATGCGCGATTTTGGTGGAATGATTTCTTTCACACTGAAAAGTGACTCTTTTGAAGAGGCTTCGAAACTCGCTCAGTCGCTGAAAGTTTTTTCTCTTGCTGAATCCCTTGGTGGTGTTGAATCTCTGGTTGGCCATCCGGCATCGATGACACATGCGTCCATTCCAAAAGAAGAAAGAATAAAAACAGGACTCGTCGATTCCTTATTGAGGTTGAGCGTAGGTGTCGAGGATGTTTCTGACATCGTTGATGATCTTAGACAAGCACTTGAGAAAGTTTGATGTTTTTAGAAATATAAACCACTTCAAATTATGCAACAAAAGAATCTAGCGATCATTGGTGCAGGACTTGTTGGGAGTCTTTGGGCTGTATACCTCGCCAGGCGCGGATATCAGGTCAAGGTATTCGACAGAAGACCAGATATCAGAGAGCAAAAAATTGTACAGGGAAAAAGTATCAATTTGGCGCTGAGCGACAGAGGATGGAGAGGCCTGGAAGGCGCAGGAGTAGCAGATGAAATCAGAAAGGTGGCACTTCCAATGAACGGCCGATTGATGCATGCGCTGGACGGGACACTCACTTTTCAGCCCTATGGAAAAGAAGGTCAAGCCATCTATAGTGTATCGCGTGGACTGCTCAATCAATCTCTTTTGAAATGCGCGGATGACAATTCCAATGTTGATCTCGTATTCAATTACCGATGTCTTGACATCGACCTTGAAGCAAATAGTGTTCATTTTCAAGATGAAAAAACAGGGATTGATCACTACGAGAAATTCGATCACATTTTTGGAACGGACGGTGCTTTTAGTGCAGTGCGTAGCAGAATGACGAAGCTGGATAGACATGATTATTCGCAAGAGTATCTAAATCATGGTTATAAGGAATTGGAAATTCCGGCAAATGCGGATGGTACTCACCGAATGAGGAATGATTGTCTTCATATCTGGCCGCGAGGGGAGTTTATGATGATCGCACTGCCCAATATCGATGGCAGCTTTACATGCACTTT
>JAYTMF010000688.1:0-1984 GCA_043728755.1 Flavobacteriales bacterium | reverse complement strand
CAAACCTGGCGCTATCGGCAGAACGTGCATTTGAAGTAATGAGCTATCTCGCATCGAAAGGAGTTGAAGGAAAGCGCATGACCTACAAAGGATTTGGAGAATCGAAGCCGGTTGCGGACAACGCAACTGCGGAAGGAAAAGCTGCAAACAGAAGAACTGAATTTGTGGTTCGCAAGATGTAGAAATTTAGACATACTTCAACTCAAACCAAACTTTGGTTTGGTCCTAAAGGGCAATTCTAAAACCGATTGGACAAGTGTAATAGTCCAATCTTTGCTTCGCCAGATTGAACTAAATACTTCTATCCTGCGGCATATACTCCTGTATGATTTCTCAATCATTGGCCTGTTTTATAAATCACATTGGTATAAACCGAAGTTGCATAGCCTACGCTATGAAACTGAGATTTGACGAAGAATTCGGCAAAATGAATATCGCAGAACATATCGAAAAAATCGTAAAAATCATATTTGATTGATTCGAATAAGAGGTTATTGGAAGTGCCCTTAAGCCCAAGCTCGATTAGCGTACTGCCCCCAATTACTTGTTCCCATTTAATGTTTCCCATCTCCGCAAAGAGCATATCAAAACAGACTTCCCTGCTCGCCTTTCAACTTCGACGGATCGATCTTGGGCTTGGATTTTTGAATATCAGGTACCGAATTCGCCGCTTGATTTTTCATCGCTTTGAACTTCGCCATGTCTTCATCCAGACCTTCAAATTCTATGTCCTCAGGATTCTGAGGTTCGAACAATTCATCGTTGCGATCCACTTCCACCTTTTCCGGTTGACGCGCTCGGATCATTTCCTGCATGAGATTCTCCGATTCAACTTCACGTTGAGGATCTGCATCGATCAAGTCAATGTTCAGCACAGGATAAGTAGTGAGCCTGTTACCGATGGCTTTAAGTCCTTTCACTGCTATGAAATCGCGAAGATTCACACTCTCATCCAACTTGTTTTTCGCAATCTTGTTGCGCTTGTCGAAGCGAACATAAATGACAGGATGATGAAGCATTGTGGCTACACCTAGTTTGGATTTAGGGTGCTCAGTAATAAATGTCACAGGGCCTTTGGAAGATTCTATCAGGAATCGTTTTACAAACCATTGCTCTTTCTCTCCATCGAAATAAACCGCGGTCAATGCCTTCTCCTGTATCCATTTCTCCACCACGGCGATGTTGTCATCGAAGTGTGTGGAGAGGTCTGGAGTGATTAATTTGTACACACCGGAATGGAGCACCACCAGTATTTTATCTTCAGCGTTGAACTCCCCAAGGAAACGACCGTGACTTTCCTCATTCAAACGCATCACGCTATCGTCAAGCCATATTTGTCGAGCACCCAGAGTAGAAATTCCCGCTTGCTTCAATTCAATTTTCTTCACCGGGTATTTCGTTACCACATTGCCATTTGCATCGCGCCCTTTGATGGCGAGCTCTGAAAAGTCAATGTCGAATTTGAGTTTCTTCACTCGATCCATTGCGCGCAAGAGCACTGTCACCACTTCAGCTTCACCATTCGGATTGGCACTGAAGTGCAGCACTTCACTACCCTGCGTGCCTTTGGTAAGATCATATTCTTTGTCTCTGGTAATAGCCGTCACTGCGAAACGCTTCATCATCGCGCCGCCTTTTTTACCATCGCTGTAAATCATATTGTAGATGGTGCGTTTATCATCTTTTAGCCACACTGCCACGTGTATGATATCCTTCCCTGCAAACGCTTTAGACTCGATGCGCTTGACAAGCATCTTACCATCCCTTCGGAAAATGATGATATCATCGATATCAGAACATTCTCCGATATACTCTCCTTCGTCGCGCTTCAAGCCTGTGCCGACAAATCCTTCTGCATAGTTGACGTACAACTTCGCATTGGCTATGGCCACCTTCGCGGCTTCCACAACGTCGAATTGTTTCAACTCCGTTTTGCGATCCTTGTCCTTGCCATACTTGCGCTTCAATTCCTTGAAGTAGTCAA
>JAYTMF010000687.1:0-2382 GCA_043728755.1 Flavobacteriales bacterium | reverse complement strand
ATCAATTGAACATCTGTTGATCGCATGGCAAAACTCACGGCAAGTACGGTGAAAAGTAGTAAGGTTTTTTTCATCTTATCAGTTGAAATTTAGTTGTTTCAAATATTGGTCAGACAAGTGTAGTAAGGATTTTTGAAACTACAAGTTTATGTCTTCAATTTTATTCACGAAGTTGGAAGGACAACAAATTCATTTAGTGCACTTCTAAAACCTTTTTTGTGAATCGCGATAGTTCATTTTGTTGAAGACGAGGAAAATCGAAGTTGCATAGCCTGAGTTGTGGAATTGAGATTTGACGAAGTATTCGGCAAAATGAGCATCTAAATAAAGGATTAAAAAAGAGCAAAATTCATAAATTGGTGGATGCATGAAGGAGGTTTTTGGAAGTGCCTATAAGGAAATAAAGGACCAGAATAATAAAACGAAACGCGGAAGAGGCGCTGTGCACAAGGCCCCTATAGTGGTTCTGGCTTCATATGACGTCATACCGATAATACTTCAAAAAAGAAACAGACCCAATAGTTTTCCTCGCTATTTCAAGATGTTTCATCTGGAAGACTTGAAACGAGATTCTATCAATGAAACTGTTTTCAGATATGTCAAATTATCGAGCCATATCAAGTCAGATGCATATCGCGGTTATAACGATCTAAAGCACTTGATTGAAGAAAATACAGCAAAGGTTATTCCCAGCAAAGAAGGGAATGTGGAATTACCTTGAGTTCATTATGCGATTGGTAACTTTAAAAGATGGATCGACGGAATTTTCCATCATATTAGCGACACCTACCTGCAAAACTACCTTGATGAATTTATCTGCAAACTCAATAGAAGAAACATCAAAAATCCATTTGACAACCTTTTAAACGCCTGCCTGATGAGATCTTGGGGGTAATTGTATAGGATCACTTTATTTTTTTCAATGATATTCCTATTGCCACTTGCATTGAAAATAGGATTTTACGTGAAAGGCCGGCCAAGTGAAATACAAATTGCAATGTATTCCATTTCCACGCTGTATCAAGAAAGAGTAATTCACCGGCAAATAGCAGCTATGGCATAACTCCCTCACCAGATATGTCTCAGAGGCATAAGATTTAAAATTCCAGGGAGTTCATTTGTCCTTCAACAAATGAAAAAACAATGAAAGGACTCAACAAAGTTTGCCTCATCGGTCATTTGGGCAAAGACCCGGAAATTCGAAAATTAGAAGGCGAAAAACAGGTAGCGCATGTTTCCGTAGCCACCACAGACGGTTATCGCGATGCGAATGGCAAGTTGGTCACACATACAGATTGGCATGCGTTGATTTTATGGGGAAAATTTGCGACGACAGCCGAGAAGCACATGCGCAAAGGCAGCCTTGTATATGTAGAGGGCAAATTGAAGAGCCGATCGTACAATGACAAGTTGGGGCATAAGAAGTATGTGACAGAGGTGATAGTCGACCACATTTTGCTATTGAAATAACCATGGCATCCAAATATGAGTGGTCCGCACGCTGTGTGATCTATCGCAAGGAAAAGTGGATCTCTGTCACATTCGCGAAGGACGATCGACTGATAGCGAGGATCAAGCAGATCGAAGGCAGTTGGTGGAGCCATGATAAACGGTTGTGGTATGTACCTGATACACCACAAAACCGAGTTCGCTTTCACCTTGCCCTAGCAGTGGAGCTGCGCATTGAACATGTCCGGGCCATTGAAAAATTTGGACATTGGTTACATTCCAAACGATACAGTGAAAGCACCATACGCGTTTATGCAGATGCCGTGCGTTCCTTCTTCAAATTCAATTTGGACATAAAACTTGATGAGATCACGGAGAATGATGTTATCAACTACAACAATGAATATATCCTGAAAAATCAACTTTCCGCATCCTATCAAAACCAAGTGGTGAATGCCCTGAAGTTATTTTTCGTCACGGTTGAAAAGCGTGTAATCGATCCAACACTAATACATCGTCCGCGTCGCGAGAAAAAACTTCCCAATATTTTGAGTAAAATTGAAGTGAAGCGCATATTAGAATCTCCGTTAAGTTTCAAACAACGCGCGATGTTGTCGATGATATATAGTTGTGGTTTCAGGAGACAAGAAGTTCTCAATTTGAAGAAAACAGATATTGATTCCGACAGGCTGTTGGTCATTGTACGACAGGGTAAAGGAAAGAAGGATCGCATTGTTCCACTTTCGCCAAAAATCCTATCGATGTTGCGCGAGTACTATATCATTTACCGGCCCGTCACGTGGTTGTTTGAGGGACAAAAAGCAGGCGATCAATATGACGCCGGAAGTCTTCGCAGTGCTTTTCAACAAGCATTGAAGCGCAGTGGTATTGCCAAGCCTGCGACCTTACATTGGTTGCGTCACAGCTATGCCA
>JAYTMF010000686.1:0-1502 GCA_043728755.1 Flavobacteriales bacterium | reverse complement strand
TGCTCGTTCAGCAAGAACTTGGCAACAGAATCCGCGACGTGCAGGTAAGAAAAGGAATTGAACTCAGCCTCAACAGAAAGGAAGGTTTCATAAGAAATGTGGAAGTGGTGATTACGCCGGCGGCATCTGAAAATTCTTCCCATGATCAATGGGAAGTGATCGGTTCCAGTATTGCTGCCATATTGAATTATGAAACGTCCGGATTTTATCCGATTAAGGTGAGCATAGCACATAAAAATTGAGCAAGTTCGAAGAAATAGACCCCCGCGAGAAGTACAACAACGGTGCTGACATCCGCGCAGAAATCATGGCCGCAGACTATGTGACCGAGGGACTGGCGTTGCGCAACATTCTCATGAAGCCAGTTGGATCTTACAAAAGAACATACTCCAGAGATGTCTTGAAGAGCTTGCTATTGGTGGATGAGCAAGGATTTCCGGAGCGACTAGAAATGGATATCAGCCGAGACGGACTGTATGACATGATCCCGGAGGGTCTGTTTCATCAACCCGATCCAAACAAGCGCGCACTGAAGACGAATGATGTTGTTGAGAATATCAAAAAGTCAAGAAGAGAAGAAGATGAAGCACGAAAATTTTTTCTGGCAATTGAAAAGGAAATATACAGGCAGCGAATCCTGATTGAAGTTGAAGAACGGAAAGCGTATGAAGATTATAGCGATCACTATCGTAGTAATTTGTTCTTTCAGGTCTGGCCAGACCTTGTTCCACTCAAACGTGAGTTCGTGAATCCCCTTGTTCAAATCCTTCCTAGGGCATTTGACGTTTGTGGTGATATACCGCTCACAGAGTATTGTTTCAAGAAAGTTTTGGGTGTTGAAGTGGAGATCAGCTCGACGCCGGTATCAAGTCATGACGTTTGTGATCTGCATACAACACGTCTTGGTATCGCAATGCTGGGAGTTGATCTTTTCGCTGGTGACGTCATGGTTAATTTTATGCCAACCATCAACGTAAATATTGGTCCATTGCGCAAACAACAACTTCCTGATTTTCTGTACGGTGGGCCGGCAGCCCAGGCTGTTGATGTATTGTGCAACTACTTATTGCCGGTAGAAGCCGATCTTAGAATCCAGCTTTCTCTCGAAAAGGAAGAAGAACAGTTATTTTTGAAATCGGAAAAATATGATGCCATTCTTGGCTTCACTACAAGAATCTAAAGAATATGTTGTCGTGGTTTAAGAAAATATTGAAAATGAAAACGCTCTCTATGGGAGCGATCATGGCAATCCTGACCTTGTTGATTCTTGTTTTCTTCTTGAGAAGCAAGCCCGGTATCGACAAAAAACAGGTCTTCAAGTATTCCCTGCTGATGCTGTTGGTCTGCGGAATATTTACAGTGTTCATCTTTTCAAATGATAATTCAGCCTTAACAAATTATGTTTCCATTCAGGCTTTCTCTATAATGGTTGGAACTGCGCATTGCTTTCTGACTTATATCTGGTTCAAATGGAGCAGTCGCGAAAGCTTTTGGCCGGAGAT
>JAYTMF010000685.1:0-5762 GCA_043728755.1 Flavobacteriales bacterium | reverse complement strand
GGACGCCATGTGCTTTGAAGATCGAACGGCTTAGCCTTTATTCTTTTTTTCTTTTTTCTCCGCTCTCTTTTCATCCTTTGTTTTCAAAGGAGTCTTCTTGAGTTGCTTTTTCTGATCTTGTGACTTTGACATGTGTAGTTTGTTTTAAAGTGATATACGCAATACAAATGTATTCAGAGGATAATTACCTGCAAGATTTTGAAGCATCATTTATTCATAGTTACCAGTTGATGAATCTTTGGCTGCACTCACCAAGGTAGTTATTTGCTTTACTAAAGTGCTTGTTTCCTAAAAATCCATTGTAGGCAGAAAGCGGTGATGGATGCACTGACTTCAACACAAGATGTTTTGACTCATCTATAAAGGCGCCCTTCTTCTGTGCATAGTTTCCCCAAAGCATGAAGACAACATTTTTCTTCTTATCATTCACCGTTCTGATAACTGCATCAGTGAAACTTTCCCACCCTTTCTTTTGATGTGATCCTGCAAGATGAGCGCGCACTGTAAGAGTCGAATTGAGCAGTAGCACGCCTTGTTTCGCCCAAGATTCGAGATTTCCGGATAACGGATTTGTGATATTGAGATCACTCTTCAACTCTTTGAAGATGTTGTTCAAAGAGGGCGGAATTTTCACATGATCACACACAGAAAAACACAAGCCGTTGGCCTGATCGGGTCCATGATATGGATCCTGTCCGATGATCACAACCCTCACATCTTCGAAAGAGCAATAATCGAACGCAGCAAAAATCTTTTCCTCAGGAGGAAAACATATCGTAGCGTTATACTCTGCATCAACGAACTCTTTTAACAACGCGAAATAGGGTTTTAGAAATTCATCGGCCAGATGTACATTCCACGATTTATGCAATTGCACTTTCATCGAGCACAAAATTAAGCGTCACCGATCGGACAATCATTGCACTCGTTAAATTCGCAACATGTCGGAATCAGCCAAAGACAAAACAGAAAGACAAGCTATTGAGCAAATTCGTTTGCGCGGCGATCAACTCAATGCATCGTCATTGAGTACTTCGCTCATGTCAGGCGATAGAACCGCACTCGCACAGGCTATCACACTGCTGGAAAGCACAAACGCGGTTCACCAAGAAATGGCAGCAGAGATCATTCAAAACTGTCTTCCACATAGTGGGCATTCCTTGCGGATAGGCATCACAGGCGTGCCCGGGGTTGGCAAGAGCACTTTTATTGATGTACTTGGCATGCATCTTATTTCAGTAGGAAAGATGGTCGCCGTTTTGGCTATTGACCCGACGAGTCCGTTGAGCAAAGGAAGTATTCTCGGTGATAAAACCAGAATGGATCAACTCGCTGCCGCTTCCGATGCTTTTATCCGGCCCTCGCCTGCGGCAGAAACGCTTGGCGGTGTTGCCAGGAAGACGCGCGAATCGATCATACTCTGCGAGGCCGCAGGATTTGATCTTATACTCGTTGAGACCGTTGGCGTTGGCCAAAGTGAAATTGCCGTGCATCGAATGACCGACTTTTTTCTTTTGCTCATGCTTGCTGGCGCAGGAGATCATTTGCAAGGAATTAAACGCGGCATCATGGAAATGTGCGATGCCATGGTCATCACCAAGGCCGATGGAACCAATGTGAAGGCTGCAAATTTTGCTCGCGCAGAGTATTCCGGCGCGCTTCATCTTTTTCCCGCAAAAGAAAGCGGATGGAGGGCACCAGTGATCACATCCTCGGCCATTGAAAAAATGGGATTGAAGGAAGTCTGGGAACTGATCCTAAAGCATGAACAATGGATGAAGGAAAGAAATCTGTTCCAGATTCATCGTCAGTCGCAAGATGTTCAATGGATGCATGATACCATCAAAGAAGCTTTGATTACCGATTATTATTCTTCTGAAGAAAACAAATTGCGTCTAAGCAAAATTGAGTCAGAATTGAATGCGGGAAAAATCACTGCATTCGAAGCCGCGAAGATGGCGCTGGCTCAGCGATGAGTTAATTTTCATCTCGTGGCGCAATCAACTTACACCACCGCGCATATACAATTCAATCACACCGAAGATGAGCTTCAGAAGGAAAAACACACAAAATGTGGCTGTGATGATCAAGCGCAATCTTCTTTCTTTTGGAAGAAAAACGTCATACCTCACGATTAGATCAACTCCTGCAGATGCAACGGCAAGGAATTCGAAAAACATCATGAGTTTCCAGTGACCTATGATCGATTCATGAAAGCTGCTGAAGTATGTCCCCGACTTGGAAGTCCAGTAAAAAAAATTATATAAAGCCAACGCAATCAGGGTGATTGTGATAAGCGGTGAGTTGTTGTTCTTCAAAATAATTAAGTATTAATACATTCCCGGAAGTCGGCCGGTTGCAGTTTTTCTGGTTTCAAAAGGATCAACTTTTTGAAGTTGTTGTTCGAAAGCATTTAAATGATCATCGTTGAAATCGAGATGTGTCACAAAGCGCAACTTATCGTTTCCGAAAGTGAAGCATTTGATATCGTTGAGCGAAAGCGCTTGCATCCCATTTCCTGAAGTGAGCGCGTCATCGACTTGCACGATAACGATGTTGGTATCGATTGGCATGACATCTTTTACCCAAGCACATTTTTTCATCATTGCGCCAATTTGCTGCGCACGTTGATGATCTACCTTCAATCGTTCAATGTGGTTCTGAAGTGCATGAAGTCCTGCGGCGGCAATAAAGCCTGCCTGGCGCATACCACCACCAAAACTTTTACGCCTGCGGTGCGCACGATAAATGAAATCATTAGATCCAATCAAAATACTTCCAACAGGCGCACCAAGTCCTTTGCTCAAACAAATGGATATGGAATCGAACAGCGATCCAAAATCTTTTGCTGATGTTCCGGTAGCCACCAGCGCGTTGAATATTCTAGCACCATCACAATGCAACCTCATCCCTCTTTCCATACAAAGCGCACTGATCTTTTTCAATTCTTCCATGTCGTAGATAGCTCCCCCACCTTTGTTACTCGTGTTCTCAACGCATACCAGAGATGTATTTGGAAAATGCGCATCATCAGCATTTATGTTTTTCAGAATCTCGGCAGCAGTCAATCTGCCGCGATCGCCATGAATGAGTCTCACACTGGCACCGGCGTTTTGAGCGATGCCACCGCCTTCGTATAAATACACATGCGCCACATCAGAACAAATGACCTCATCTCCCGGCCGGGTGTGCACATTGATGGCGATCTGATTGGTTTGCGTTCCACTGCTACAGTATAGGCCGGCTTCCATTCCGAACATTTCAGCAGCAATCCTCTGCAACTCATTTACAGTTGGGTCTTCACCAAACACGTCATCGCCAACCTCGGCATTGCGCATCGCGTCCAGCATTGCCGGTGTGGGTTTAGTGATGGTATCGCTTCGCAAATCAATGATCATGCTTCATTTTTTTTGAAGTGCAAATTTAGCCTTACCATGTCTTTGATTACGTTGTAATACCGATTGGACAAGTGTAATAGTCCAATCTTTGCTTCTCCAGATTGAACGAAACTCTTGTATCCATCGGCATTTACTACTGTATGATTTCTCAAACATGGGCCTGTTTTATAATTCACATTGGTATAATCCGCGAACCTCGCATAGCATTCCGCTGATTTCTTCAATCAGTACTGAGCATTTCAACTATAGAATAACTTAGAAGATTATAAATTGCTCGCTTTGCCGTTTTTTTGTGTTTACATACAAAAGGAAAACTGAAGAATTATTTCCACATATTGGGACTTGACGTTGGAGCTTCCGATGTCGAAATCCGCAGTGCGTATCGCGCTAAGGCGAAGCAATATCATCCGGATGTCAACAGCGATGACGCGGCAAGGCATCAATTCATAGAGGTGCAACAAGCATACTCTTTTCTCATCAATCCTGCGCAACGTAGAAATTATGAAGTGCTTCTTTCTGAAGAGAAACTTTCGCGTTCGGAACTTGATCGGCGAGAACAGATTTATAAGTTGTGGGTGGAACATCAGCTTCGCAAAGCCCGAACCCGTGGAGCAATGGAATCAGTTCACAGCGATGATTATACCAGTCCATTTACAAGGAAATTATGGAAGGGCATCAACTTATTTTACAACATTGCTTTTCTCTTCGTCTTTGCATTCATTGTAATCATGCCCATGGTGAGCTATGTGAATCAATTGGAAAAACCACCTTCACAGCAAAATCCATTTGGATACTTTTTAATTCCAACTATCGTCGGATGTGTCTTCACCACTTTTGGTTATTACTACTGGTTCATACTGAAGACGGATCATGATTGATTCCAATAGTTCAAATTCTGCAATGGAGAGTGTTTTGCCAATGTGTTGTTTCCCTCCTATTCATTGGATTGCGCTTGCCATGCGCGAAGGAACGGTGATCGATGTTCATGAAAACTATGTAAAGCAGACATTTCGCAATCGATTTGATGTGCTGGGAGTCAATGGCAGGATCACGTTATCCATTCCTGTGGTTGGGCAAAAGGGTGTGAAGACTCCTTTCCATAATATTCAACTGGCCGACAAGTCATGGCGCAAACTTCATCTTACTACTATTCGATCCGCTTATGGACGTGCAGCGTATTTTGAACATTATTTTAAAGAAGTGGAGGAAATTTTTATGTCTGAACAAACTTCATTGCTCGAGTTGAATGTTCAGATTTTACATTGGATCGGCAAATGTGGAATTCCGTTTAAATTTGAACTTAGTCAAACCCATGTTGAAGGTGTTGAACATGATTACCGAAGTGCATTTGAACCGGCCAACAAATGGGATGAACTGAATGCCTATCCACAGGTTTTTTCCGATCGTATTCCCTTTGAGCAAAATCTATCTGTTCTTGATCTTTTGATGAATAAAGGGCCGATAGCAATTGAGTATTTGCTCAATATAAATTCCATCAAAAGTTCTTGATTGGTTTTGAAGTGGCACACGCAACTCTTAAATTCGACGATTGCATGTTGTCAAACAAATTAATTTTCAATATGAAAGTCATATTATACCAATGTGATTTATATGACAGGCCAATGTTTGAGAAATCATACAGTGGTAAATGCCGATGGGTACAAATGTTTAGTTCAATCTGGCGAAGCAAAGATTGGATTATTACACTTGTCCAATCGGTATTATTTATTCAGAAGCAATCGAAGCATACTTTCTTTATGAGTCTGTGCTTGATTCTTTTTACAAGTCAGATTCTTTATGCTTCGCCTTTTTCCGCTCAACAAAAAGATAAGGAGAAAATGTTGAAGGATATGATGCAGAAGTCTGACGATGTTCCACCTCTAGTTTCTATAGCAGATGAGTTGACAATGATGTGGATCGAGCCTATGAATCAACTTCCAGCGCTCTATGAAAAGATTGAATGGGGTATTCAATTGCCGGCAAGTGTGAACAAAGCAATTGAAAACTGGATTAGCAACGATCTGAAGCAAACAAATTTACGGCCGGCGATCAATCCATTCGATCCGGAACAAATTGATCTGTCTGCCACAATTCAATATTCAAAAGATGGAAAGATGATCTCGCAACCCGTCAATGGTTTTTTTTACGAGGAGTTTGATCGTATCACTCATGTTAGCAACGCTACAAGTATTCCCACTTTGAGCGATCCGAACTTCTGGCATTGGCAATCAATACCGACACCCTATACGTTCAGAATACGGTGGTCAGCTGATGCTCTTGCCGAGCATCAAGTGAAAATTCTCCTTTCTGTTCCGAGTTTGGGGAAATGGGAACTTCCGGTGTTTCAATTCACTTCATTGGGCG
>JAYTMF010000684.1:0-2929 GCA_043728755.1 Flavobacteriales bacterium | reverse complement strand
AATCGGCAATATCATTCGCATCAATACAACAAGTATCGAATACCTGCGAATCCTCTGACCCCCTGCATTGAGCTGTACATATACCCTGGATCGAATGTGTATCCATTTGGATTAGAAATAGGATCATTTGCAGTTTTATCGAAAGGATCAAATGCACGCATGATCGGATCCTTCGGAATAAAATTGAAGAGATTCTTCACGCCACAATAAATCTCCACTCCGTTGCTGAATTTTTTGGTCACCTGAATATTCGCTATGCAAAACCAGGGCGAATACTCCGGTCTATAGTCATCCGGAAGTATGGGCAATTTCATGGGACCATTCCATTTGCCGGTAATATCAATTGAAAACTGATGTACGAGCGAATAACTGGCCACAAATGTACCTGACCACTTTGGCGCATAGAGTTGCTGAGTGCGCACGTCAAGGCCTTCCATGTTTTTCTCCACTTGATATACATCCATGAATGTGACACCCATATTTAATTTCAATGGGGAAGTAAACTTGAGGTCAAGATCAAATGAACCTCCGCGAGACACCGCGAATCCTCGCAGGTTATCATAAATGATCTTGTCGGGATCTATTAGAAAATCCCCAACAATCTTGTTCGTGAAGAGCGAATAGAATGTGGAAACGTTGAACTTAAATTGCAACGCTGATCCGCATTTCAAAAAGGAGTAATTGATTGTTCCGTTTTTAGATCTTTCCGGATTTAGTTTTTCGGCAATCACCACAGACCTTGCACCAGTAAGAGCTGCGTGATCTTCAGTGAACAAATTCACAACGCGATAACCGGTACCGAAACTCATTCTGAAAATGCCTCCATTCTTCGCAGCAATTTTGTAAGCGATACGAGGAGAATGCACATTACCATGATTGCGCTCATAGTCATATCGATATCCTGCCAATAATGTTTGTGCTGATCCGATCTGCAATTCATCCTGCACAAAAACTCCCGGAAGCACAGTCTGCGCAGGCCTGTCAGTCGTCCCATCTTCGCTTGCGGTGATGACTGTATCATCATTATAAATTGTATGTCGGAGAGAACTTCCTAGCAGCAAACTGTTGCGATCATCGAGTTTTTTGTCCCAGTAAATCTGTCCAAAACTGACTTGTTGAGTGGCCATGAACGGCTGAATACCGTAGTATGAATTCTGATCATGCCAGTTATATGAGAACTGTGTATAGATCTTCTCCGTTGTTGGCAATTGATAGCGTGCAATTAATTCAATTCTCCGCGTATAAATACTTTCACCATAAATGCTGTCGCTTCCTCTCCATTGTTTGCCCCAGTCTAATTGCCCGCCCCAACGATCTTCATAAACATATCTCGCGGCGATGTCAGCCACCCTACTCTCTGGTCTCTTCAAACTCCATTTATTGAAAATGGAAACGCGGTTTTGAAGTGTGAGATCAGTGAAGCCGTCTCCGTTCTTATCGATCTTATTTTGATAATAGAAGTAGTTGACCCCAAGCAATCCTGAAGCCTTCTCCGTCTTGAATTTTACCGCAGCATCCGTATTGACTTCTCCCCAGGATGTTGCAAAAATATCCGTGGTGACTTTCGGAGCGCGATCGGGATTCTTGGTGATCACGTTGACAATTCCGCCCATGGCTTCAGAGCCATAGAGAGATGCAGCAGGACCTTTGACAATTTCGATTCTCTCGACAAGGCTGTTGGGGATCCCGCTCAGACCATATACAGAAGACAAGGCACTTACTATAGGCATACCATCGATGAGTATCAAAGTATAAGGTCCTTCCATACCGTTGATGTGTATGTCGCCCGTGTTGCACACGTTGCAATTCATTTGTGGCTGCACTCCGTTGATCATGCCAACAGCTTCTAACAAACCCGCTGTAGGATTCTTGCTAAATAGTTTCGGTGTAAGAACATCCACCAGAATAGTGCTGTTCAATTGACTTCGCTCGCTGAGCGTCCCGGAAACGACAACCTCATCAAATGTTGCTATTTGAGGAACGATTTCGATGTTAAGCGGACTGAGCATTTTGTTGCCGACAGAGATCTTCCTCGAGTAATCCATGTATCCAATACAATTCACTGTCAAATCATATTGGCCCGGAGGTACATCTGCAATGACGAATACCCCGATACTATCAGTGACCGTACCTAAACCCAGGCTTACTATACCAACTGTGGCAAATGCGACTGGTTTATCGTTCGATCTGACAACACCATTAATATCACCACCAAGACAAAATATTGACAATAGAACTTGAGCAAGAATAGATAAGAAGAACTTCGCTGACATGTATCGCATTAATTCGACGGCTAAAATACAAATGTTAGTTACATCTAACATTATTTTTTTAGCCTTAAAACATCTTATGGAGATGAAAGGTTGATTGATTACATTTGGCGCATGCACTCACTTGCTGAGGAAAACTACCTCAAAGCCCTTTATAATCTGGCCAATCACCATGGGCTTGTTGCCATTGCCGAACTGAGTAAGCACCTCGAAGTGAAGATGCCAACAGCGACCAGCATGATGAAAAAACTTGCTGAGAAAAAGCTGGTACATTATGAGAGCTATAAGCCGATCCGTCTCACAGAAAAGGGAAAAAAATCGGCCGCGCTTGTGGTAAGAAAACATCGGTTAACGGAAATGTTTCTAGTGCAAACAATGGGATTCGGCTGGGAAAAAGTGCATACGATTGCCGAGCAATTGGAACATATTCATCATCCCGATTTTTTCGATAAGATGGATGAAATGTTGGGTTTTCCTAAGGTCGATCCGCACGGCTCGCCGATTCCGGATAAGAACGGCAAGGTCGATTGGATCGCTTATGTAAAGCTCTCAGAATGCAAGGCCGGGCAAACCGTGACATTACGTGCAGTCACGCATTCTTCAGCGGAATTTTTACAATTCCTCAACAATCAGCATTTGAGTCTTGGGTTGAAATTGAA
>JAYTMF010000683.1:0-2992 GCA_043728755.1 Flavobacteriales bacterium | reverse complement strand
TCTGGTAGTAGAGATTTTGAGCACTCAGTACTTCTTTCTCCTTGTCGCTCATTTTCGCGATGTACTCTTCGTAATCTTTTGTGTCTAGCACCAACACTTCGTATGGATCGTAAGTCGTGTAGAAATCCCGCATTGCAGGATCCATGTCCACTTGCGTTTTCCATCCTTCCATTTTATCGCGCTCAAGAGATATATCTTTTGCCTTCGCCGCTTTTTTCTCATTCTGAAAAGCTTTTTCCACCGTGGGATTATGCGTATTGAGTCTGAATATTTTCACTTCCTGCATATTCATATCGCAATGATCCGTTCCGTAAAACCAACCTCTCCAGAACCAGTCAAGATCAACAGCGCTTGCGTCTTCCATCGTTCTAAAAAAGTCATCAGGCGATGGATGTTTGAACGCCCAGCGACGTGCATATTCTTTGAATGCGTAATCGAAAAGTTCGCGCCCCATGATGGTTTCTCGCAAAATGTTCAGACCAGTGGCGGGTTTGCCATAGGCATTGTTACCAAACTGATATATACTTTCGCTGCTGGTCATGATCGGCGACATCTTGCTCTTGTCGCCTTCCATATAGTTAACGATGTTTCTCGCCGGACCGCGTGATGTAGGATAGTTGAGGTCGTATTCTTTCTCGGTGAGATATTGAACAAACGTGTTCAGTCCTTCATCCATCCATGTCCACTGACGCTCATCGCTGTTGATGATCATCGGGAAGAAATTGTGGCCGACTTCATGGATGATCACGGAGATCATTCCATTTCTCGTTCCTTCATCATAAGTACCGTCTTTCTCCGGACGACCACCATTGAAACAGATCATTGGATATTCCATGCCCATCCATTTGGTGTGGACAGAAATCGCAACAGGATAAGGGTAGTCGATTGTGTATTTGCTGTATGTGCGAATGGTATGCGCCACAACCTTCGTACTGAATTGTCCCCAGAGTGGATTGCCTTCTTTGGGATAGAACGACATAGCCAGTGGCTTCTTATCGCCAACCTTCACGGCCTGCGCATCCCAGATGAATTTGCGCGACGTGGCAAATCCGAAATCACGCACATTTTCTGCTTTGAAAGTCCATGTTTTTTCTTTTGTTGATTTACTTTTTTCTTTCTCCCTGGCTTCGTCTTCCGTTACAATCACAACAGGCGAATCCGAATTTTTAGCTTTCTCGAAACGTTGTTGCTCTGTAGAAGAAAGCACATCCTTTGGATTCTGCAATACGCCTGTTGCAGCTACGATGTGATCTTCCGGTACGGTGAGAGAAACCGTGTAATTTCCAAAGTTGAGCGTGAACTCTCCCATTCCCAGAAACTGTTTGTGCTGCCACCCTTGATTGTCGCTGTAAACCACCATTCGCGGAAAGAATTGCGCCATGGTATAGAGGTAATTCTTGTCGTCTTCGAAATATTCATAGCCACTTCTTCCTCCCACACGGATGCGATCATTCACATTGTACCACCACTTGATCTTGAATGAAAAAGAGCTGTTGGGCTTCATCGCAGTCGGAAGGTCAATGCGCATCATTGTTTTGTTGATAGTGTAATTCAAAGGCTTTCCGCCAGCATCTTGTACATAGTCAAGTTTGAATCCGCCATCGTACCATGGATCGATATCCACAAGGTCGTTGTAGCTCACATTTTCATCGATTTTCATGGTCTCAATGGAATAGGAATCACTCGTTTTCGCAAATGCATTTTGATCGAGTTGCATCCATATATATTGCAAGGCATCGGGCGAATTGTTGAAATAGGTGATCACTTCTTCACCATACAAAGTCTGTGTGGCGTCGTCAATCCTGATCTTCATGTTGTAATCCGCGCGTTGCTGCCAGTAGCTGTGACCGGGTGCGCCGCTGGCGGTACGTTGTTCGTTGGGTGTAGCAAGTTCCGGCCCGAGTTGCTTGAATTTATCTTCCCACTTGCTCTCATTCTTCTTCTGAGATTGAGCCATCAAGGGCATCATCATCAAACACAGTATAATCCTGTTCATCGTGAATATTTAGAAGCCAAAAGTATGTTTATGGGCATAAAATCGATTACCGTTTATCCTTTTCGACGTACTTTCGCGATGGAACCAAAAACCAAGAATATGTCAAACTATACTGAACTTGAAGAAGTACTACTGGTGGATACAGTGGCCGTCGAGGAGAAAAACTTGGTGATCTACAACGACGATGTAAACACATTTGAACATGTGATCAATTCACTGATCGATGTATGCAATCACGATGAAATTCAAGCGGAGCAGTGCACATTGATCATTCATTACAAAGGAAAATGTGCAGTGAAGACAGGCGAGTATGAAATACTTGAGCCGATGTGCATCGCATTGCATGACCGCGGATTGAGTGCGGAAATACAGTAATCAAATCTGGCGTCATTATCGGATACACTCCGGAATTCAAATCGATTTTTTATGAGAAAAATTACTTCAGTATTGGTCGTGATGGGAATCATCGGCTTCATAGTTTCTTGCGCTAAAGTGCCTATCAGCGGACGAAGACAACTTCATCTAATACCTGAAAGTGAAATGATGGCGATGAGCTTTCAGGCGTATAAGGAATTTCTTGACACCAATAACGTCTTGCCTGCCAATAATCCGAATGTGATTATGGTGAAGAGAATTGGTTCTGGTATTGAAGAGGCTGTGACGAAATTTTTGAATGACAACAAGCAATCTAAGCGTATCAATGGTTTTGCGTGGGAATTCAATGTCGTACAACAGAATGCAGTGAATGCATGGTGCATGCCGGGAGGAAAAGTGGTTGTGTACACAGGAATATTGGAGGTAACACAAGATGAACCGGGTTTGGCAGTCGTGATGGGTCATGAAATTGCCCACGCCATTGCTCGTCACGGCAACGAAAGAATGAGCCAGGGTATCGCATTGCAACTCGGTGGACTTGCATTGAGCGTGGCGCTTTCAGAAAAACCGGAACTCACGCGCAATATCTTTTTGCAGTCTTATGGAATCGGAACCGCATTG
>JAYTMF010000682.1:0-2366 GCA_043728755.1 Flavobacteriales bacterium | reverse complement strand
ATTAAATGCAATTATGGTTGAATCTCCAAAAGCGTAACCGATCGTGGTGGCAACGTCATTTTTTTGCCAATAACAATTTTCGCTCCGCTGAGAATATTTTTCGACACGCTTCGGCCTTTAAGACATTCCTGAAATCGATGTGTGTCCAGTTCATGTTCTACTTCATTGCCATTGTAAATGCACATCAACGTGTGACCTTCATGACTTCTGAAATATATGTAAGTGTTGTTCTCCGGAACAAATTGGGTAAGATCGGCTGATCCGATCCATGTGTTTTTTTTCCGCCATTGACCCATTGAACTGCAGAAATCAAAAGCCTTATTTTCTTCTTCACTTCTGCCTGCTTTATTAAACTTATCGATTGGATCGCCTTGCCATCCACCGGGAAAATCTTCTCGCACTTTCGCGTCGGGATCGGCGAAATTTTTCATAAGAATCTCTGTGCCGTAGTAAATGGAAGGAATTCCACGCAGTGTATAGAGCAATGCGATTCCCATTTTGTATTTGTTGTAGTCTTCTCCAATCACACTATAAAATCGACTCAGGTCGTGATTGTCAAGAAATGTGACAAGCCATGAAGGATGCTTATACAACACGTCATGAGAAAGCGTGAGTTCAATGCGACGAAATCCTTCCGACCAACCGAAGGGTTCATTCAAGCCATTGGTTATGGCATAGTAAAGCTGGAAATCAGTCACACTTTGCAGCGAGGAACTATACTCTTTTTTTATATACGCGTCTTCTGTGAACCACGCCTGGATGGGAGTTCCCTGTACCCATGTTTCACCGAATGAAAAGAAATCGGGATATTCTTTGAGTATGGCTTCATTCAATTTTTTCATGAAAAGCTGATCAGGATAGGCGTAAGTGTCAATTCGAAAAGCGTCCAAACCCGCATATTCAATCCACCATATCGAATTCTGAATGAGGTATTTTGCCAGATGCTCATCCTGCTGATTGAGATCGGGCATGTGTTTGTCAAACCATGCATCCGTCATCAGTTTTTTATCTGATTCTGATGCGTAAGGATCAAGCAAAACTTCTGCGCGATAGGTAGTTCTTGTGAATTCGGAAAAGCGATGCACCCAGTTACTGTCAGGCAAATTTCTATAAAGTCGGTTTTGATCTCCCCAATGATTGTAAACTACATCCCATATCACTTTGATCCCTTTCTGATGGCAGACATCAACTAGTTTTTTATAAGATTCATTGCTTCCAAATCTCGGATCTACACGATAAAGATCTGTGGCCGCATATCCATGGTAGCTTTCATATGCCTGATTATTCTCCAACACCGGATTGATCCAAAGAGCAGTGACACCGAGCTCACTGAAATAATCCAGGTGATTGCTGATGCCGGCTATATCGCCGCCATGTCGTGATTTCAGTCCGGATCGATCGCAGCTCATCTCTTGCATAGTTGTGTATACGTCATTCGAAGGATCACCATTGGAAAAACGATCAGGAAAAACAAGATAGATTAAATCGGAGGCGTCTATACCGCGTTTACGTTGCGAATCGGCGCGCGCCAGCAATGCATACTTGAATTCATGTCTTCCTTTTCTTCCCTTCAATTGAAATACAATGTCACCTGCTTTTTGTGTAGCCCCAATACTCAGCTTTACAAAGAGATAGTCAGCGTTGGAAGGTTTTGTGACACTGAGAATTGAGGTCGATGTCGAATTGATCAATGAAATTTCATATTGCTGAATATTTTGTCCCGTGAGCAAAAGCTCCAATGTGGTATCCTGCATTCCAACCCACCAGTGAGGTGGATCAACACTAGTAACTATTAAAATGTTTTTTTGTGCCGTTGCGGTTATGTGAATTGCTACGAATGAAATGAGAGCGCCAAAACGCAATGCACTGAATATTTTTATCATACAAAAAATTAAAATATGGCTTTAGTCTTATGAGAATCTTTTTACATTTGACAAAGTGTTAAAGGTACACGAAGTAATAATTCAAACAATAAAAGCTATGAAAAAAATCTACTTGAGTCTTCTTGGTTTTGCTCTCTGTTGGGGAATGTCTGCCCAAGTTTCTGTCACGTTAAACGTCGATATGAACAGCGCGAATCCTACATCAACTTTATTGAATGTTGTAGGAAATTTTAACGACCCGGATTATGATGGAACAGTTTATCCAACAGATTATAATGCAGACTATCAAAACTGGACTCTAAACACAATTATGCTCACTGACCCGGACTTGGATGGCGTTTTCAGTGTAACTCTTACGCTCAGTCCCGCGCGTTATGAATTCAAATTTATTGACGGTGACGGGTGGGATTTTGCTGAAAATGTGCCTACAGCTTGCACAGTTGAAGTGAGTGGCAACAGTAATCGCCAAATCATGGTAGGTAG
>JAYTMF010000681.1:0-5991 GCA_043728755.1 Flavobacteriales bacterium | reverse complement strand
TCTGGTATGGAAATCACGCTTCGTCACTATCCGAAGTGCGCAAGAAATACTTCAGCTTCATTTTTCAGAACACCAATCTCATGGAGAATTTTACGGCATATGAGAATATATGTCTATCTCCAATGATACAGCAAGGTATCACTCAGAATCAAGCGCTGGACGATGCAACTGTATTGATGGAGAAAGTGAATTTACCCATTGATCAGGTTGGTTTTGATACCCTTTCAGTGAATCTTTCAGGAGGACAGAGGCAACGAGTGGCTTTCGTGCGGGCCCTGGTATCGAAATATGCTGTTTTGTTTTGCGACGAACCCACCGGAAATCTGGATGAACAAAATGCCAATGAGTTAATGCGCTTATTGCGCGAAGCTATTTCAGAGGATGCAAGCGTAATTGTGGTCAGTCATGATATTAATCTGGCTTTGGCACATGCCACTTCAATCATTTGCTTCAGTCGAGATGAAGAAAGCAAATGCAGTGAGATTAGATCAAATGATATTTTCAAGCGAGCAGATTGGCAACATAAGTCTGGCATAGAACTTCAACAATTCAAGAACAAAATACTAAATTACTATCGTGCGACAGACGATACAATGAAAGGCCAGAAGCTTGTCGTTGACAATGTCAAATTGCCGGATGATCGCAAAACTTTTCGCAGGTTATTTTTCAGGAAAGAAGGTAGGGCTCTTGCAGGAAAGTTCAAGTTGAATTATGTATTGCTAAGCAGTCTTTTTGTGTTGACATTTCTCGCCATCGGATTCGCCAATGGAAGTCTCGATTATCTTGATAAAAAAATGAACAATGCTTTCGTGAATTGGCTCACCGTAAGCATTCCCTGGAGCCGAAGTGATGTCGATGAAGTCCTGCGCGAATTGAATCAGGATGATATCAAGAAGAAGTTTAACATCATTGCGGCATCAGGTTATAGCGAACAGCCTGTTTCTTATTTCAATAAAACGGAAAATAAATTTCTTCGTACGAAATGCCGAAGTTTCCAACCCGGAAAGGATCAATTGCTGAAGGATATACTTGAACCGCATAATCGAATCATTGGCGATAGTGCGTTTTCGGGAATCGAGGATTTTGGATTGGTGGTCACAAAAAGATTCATGGACGATTTCGGTTATGATGAGGATGATCCGTTCATTATCATGGAACACGAAATTATGGATACTACCACCAATGAGTGGATCCATATTCCGGTACCCGTCCCGGTGAGAGCTGTTGTCAAAGAAATTCCCGGAAAAATTCAAGTAGCATTCACGGACTATTATCGCAACGCATACAATCAACTTACCGATAATCCATTTGACATCACCAAAGTGCGCAAGATGAACTTTGTTTTTGTCGGTGATAAAACCACAGCAGATGAGTGCGCAGCGAAGATGAAATTGTTCTTCCAGTCTGAAATGGCTTTTAGAAAGTACGATCCTGAAGTTCAGAATCCGATTGTTCATCAGGCATCATATGCCGATGGTTATGATATCATCATCACTTTCTGGCCGGAGCCAGAAAGTTTTATCGAGGCTGCAGAAATTGCGAAACAGCTTCGCGAAAGTGAATTTATGAAGCCATACGCCGATAGGCTGCGCCTGCAATATGATTTCGGAACCTTTTCCGGTGATACAGAGGTCCGAAAAGACTTCTCATTGGTATCCATTAATTTCAGTTCGCTTGATATGGTGCGCGAATTCAGCAAGTATATGCTCACACGATTCAATGAGGATGGTGACAGAAGCCTGATCGAAGTCGATATAGGACGTGTGAAGGAAAAAGAAAATCTGAATTTTTTAAGTAAGATCGCCACGGTTATTAGTTGGCTGGTCATCCTTTTCGCGGCTATGAGTACAAGTTTGTTTGTCTTCAATATGCTTCGATCTCATCTCAACAAAGTGAAAATGAACATTGGTACCTTCATGGCCTTCGGACTCAGCAATGGCATTTCACGTCGGATCTACTTTCTCATTATCATTCGCTTTGTATTGATCGCACTTTTTCTCGGCTGTTTGATGGCCTTTGCTATCGGATATGCTCTCAACCTCCTTTTTCATCGTGTTCTGGTCATTGAAGAAGGATTCAATTATTTCGTCCTGATGCATAAGCTATCATACTTCACCGTTATTATAATAGTATTCACAGTGGTAATCGTTTCCTGGCTTACGATCAAAAAAATATTGAATAAGACACCGGGTGATCTCATTTATAATCGATAGATGTCGAACAATACCGGGACTAGTGGATCAATTTGCGGTGGTAGGTTCGGGCATTGGAGGGAGTCGTCTAAAATGAAAAATTAAAGTTTGCTTTTCTGATTAAAAGGAATATCTTTCGTGACGTTAAAGGCAAAATTTCTTTCTGTTTTCCAATCGACCCCCGAGTCCTGATTGAATTCAGGTCCTCCAGAGGCCGTACAAACAACCTTGTATTGACATATTAAAAAATTTACTCCAATGGTTACAGTACAACTCAAAATCGTAGAAGAGGGACTTAAACATCCACTCAGCGAAATGAAATCAGCTATCGCCGCTAGTTTGTTCGATGACGATATCATTGTAAAAGATGACGCCAATCTCGAACTCAAGATCAAATTCACCACAGAAGATCACCAGGATCTGATTCTCCTGCAACTGCGCGACTCCGGTTCGAAGCATAAAATCAATGAAAAGGTAATTCATTATATCGAAAATTCTTGGATCAGAGATGTCGCTTCAGAGGCTCGCGCTTTACTTGCTCCTTCAACCGTCATTCATTAAAGTCATTGCTTGAAAAAATTTACTGAACCCCGTCATTGACGGGGTTTTTTCATATACCCGTAACCATTTCGGGCATTTGCGCGTTTCGAAGCATTACATCATGCAGTTACGACTCATGTTGACTTATAAAACAACAATTTAGAACGAAGAAAATAGGCATTCTTGAATACCGTATGTGTATTAACACCCTAAAATATTTTTACGAAAGGGCCTCAGGTCAGAATCTGTCGTTTTATTACAGAGGACCATTCCTAGATAAGTTTACAAATACCATTCTGGATGTTTCCAATGGTTCTATGGCAAGATCAAATCAAGAGGGTATTGGAAAAAAGGTTTCTTTTATGCTGGTAGAATGTTTTCAGAACATACTCAAGCATGCGGAAGGAGTCAACCAATTTGTGAGCGAACGTCAAGATGAAGGCATGTTTAGTTTCAAAAGCATGCCCGGTGTTTTTATAATTAATTCTATCAATTTTATTCATAACCATGAAATTCAAAGGTTAGAGAATTTGGTCACTCAGGTGAATTCCCTCAACGACGTAGATCTCAAGGAATTTTACCTCAATAGTTTGAAGAATAATACAATGAGCGATAAGGGTGGCGCCGGACTGGGACTCATTGAAATGGCTCGTAAATCAGGTCAAAAGATCCTTCATCACATTGATCCTGTCGATGATAATTATTCGCTTTTTCATCAACAAATCACAATATCGAAGATGTTCGATGTAGTGGCCGACCATGCTATACAATTACAAGATTCACGTGCGTTTTATAAGAAAATGACGGAAGAGAATCTCTTGCTCCTGTATAAGGGCGATTTTTCTCAAAAATCTATATTGCCGCTACTTGAGTTCGCAGAATATAGTGTTCGTGATAAGGAACTTGGATATAAAAGATCGATCAGAGCGTCACACGTGACGGTCGAGGTGCTTCAGAATATTTCTAAACATGCGAAGTCGACCGAAGATCCCGATGCTAGATTTGGCATTTTCATGCTTGGAAAAAGCAAAAGCGAGATGACCATTTTCGCCGGGAATATTGTGACCATTTCCGAGAAGATTCTTTTGGAGGAAAAACTGGACTATCTGAGTTCATTGGATGCCAGTGAACTTAAGGAATTACACAGGAATACCCTAAAATCAACCCTTAGATTCGAGAACAAAAGCAACTCAGGTCTGGGTTTAATTGAAGTAGCGCAAGCTTGCACCGACAGATTGATTTACCGCTTTTTACCATTTCAAAAAGACCAATATTTATTTGTTTTGCAGGCTAGTATTTAACATGTTTGCACCCTAAAAGTGAATTTAGAAAATTTATACATACGAGGAACAGAGGAAACCCCGGAGGTGAGACTCTCCATTGATGGAAATACATCCTCCATCAATGGTAGATCCATGCCCGAGAACGCTTTCGAGTTTTACGATACGGTGTTGCGCTGGGTGAAAGAATATTCCAACACGCTGAATGTCCCGCTGATACTTGAAATGAAATTCCAATATTTTAATTCTTCCTCTAGCCGTTACATCTTTGAAATTTTGAATGTCCTTGAAAGGTCGCGATTCAAAGAAAACTATCGGATCATCTGGATTTCCGAACGCAATGATGATCTAATGATTGAGAAAGGAGAAGAACTCAAGAGCCTCAGCGATCTTGTGTTTGAAGTGGTCTATGCCTGATCTCGACATTGTCTGCAAAACTTTGCCATTTAATACCAATGTGATTTATAAAACAGTCCAATGTTTGAGAAATCATACAATGGTATATGCCGATGGATACCAGTGTTTAGTTCAATCTGGCAAAGCAAAGATTGGACTATTACACTTGTCCAATCGGTATTCTTCGTTGTTGGGTAATTGAGACAGCAGGCTGCAACTCTGCGATATGCGGCGCGATGCGTTACAATAAAAGCAACTCACATACTGATCGAATAACTCAAGTACCCAATAACAAATAATACCAATGTGATTTATAAAACAGGCCATTGTTTGAGAAATCATACAGTGGCAAATGCCGATGGATACAAGTGTTTAGTTCAAGCTGGCGAAGCAAAGATTGGACTATTACACGTGTCCAATCGGTATGACATAAGGTTTTATTTGTAACTCCAAGAACAATTTGGAACCTTTGAACTCTCTGAAGCACTGGTGATAGTACTATCCGCAACAACGAAGGATTGATTGCCTTTTAATGTGGCACTTCAAAACGGTTCAGTATTCAAGAATTAACTCGGGTTAAAGAAGATCAACCGACCATTATTCGATAGAGTAGGGAAGGAATCCTTTTTTTGAACTTCTTCAAGGAGGATGTTTTCGGGTTCTTCGATATTTAGTTTGAAGAATGAATGCAAGCGATGTTCAACCGGATGATGATCACAAGCGAATGCCAATCAACATCATGTCATCGGTTTGCTGTTGGTTTTTACGCCAGTCATTAATGAATTTTTCACAGCCTTGTGAGGCAGTATCCAATGCACTTTGCGAAATATTCAAAAGGTGTTCTTTGAATAATGCCTTGTTCAATTTCTTTAGGTCACTACCACCTATCTGGTCGTGAATGCCATCAGAAAAGAGATACAGCAAATCTTCGCTTTCATAGTGAATGGTCTGGGTTACAAAAACCTGTGAATTGTGACCGGAAGACCATTGATGATCTACGCCCCCAAGTCCATTAAAATTACCTTTGTATTCGTGTATCATGCCCTTTTTGACAATGAAGATGGAGGAACCGGCTCCGGCAAATTCTATTTTGCAATTTTCCAGATCAATAGCGCACAGGCTCATCTCAACACCGTCCATCGTATGTTCTTCTCCGTCTTCCTGATGCAAGGCGCTTTGAATTTCCTTGTGCAAACAAGCTAGGATTCTACCCGGATCTCGTTCGCCTAACTCATTCACAACCTTGTTCAGTTTTGAGTTCGCAATAAGTGACATGAATGCGCCCGGAACTCCATGTCCGGTGCAGTCCACTGCTGCCACGTATATTTTTTGGTCAATTTGCTGATAGGCATAAAAGTCCCCGGAAATAATATCCTTTGGCTTGAAATAAATAAAGGATTCCTTGAATAATTTTTTAAATTCATTTTCCTTTGGTAATGTGGATTGCTGAATTCTTTTCGCATAATTGATGGAGGAAATGATTTTTTGCCTTTGATGACTGATCTGTAGATTTTTGCCCTTAAGTATGCGGTTGAGTCGTCTGTTTTTCCTCAACATATGAATGACTCCAAACTATCCCGCAC
>JAYTMF010000680.1:0-1679 GCA_043728755.1 Flavobacteriales bacterium | reverse complement strand
GAAGATAGAATCACTTTTGTAGTGCCCGGCTTGATGGTTAGACCGGCGGTTATTCTTTGCATGCTGCTGTATATCTCATTGTCGAGATGAACTTTGCCTGTCTCCGTGTTGTAATCATTTACTTCTGCCCAATATTCCTTTAAAGAAAAAAGGCCATGCATGTATAGATCAAAAGCCGCACTGATGTTTGCATTTTCTTCTGCCGCTTTTCCTTTCAAATAATAATCATAAGATGCACTGAGCGCCTGGTTCTTTTTCTCCATCTTCTGGCGCTGGTATTCTGCTTTATTGAGCCTGTAATATGTCCAGAATTCTTTTTCATTTTCCCAAGAACCGGCGATCTCAAAGTTTTCAATTTTTTCATCTGTCGTGGTTGAAATTTTCGAAATAAACTCCTCGCTGAAATTCTTATTTACCTCAAGTGTATTCAAAAAGGTTTCGCCCTTTACCTGAACACTGATCTCAGAGGCCAGGTCATTCAATGCATTCTTCTTTGCGATGGTTTGGTAATCCATCGGCTGACTCAACTTACTGCAAGAACCAATACCAATGTAGTTAGCGCTACTATGGGGTCTTGAGCCCACCCACTCCGGCGCGGCGACTGGTGCGACCACAATTTTTTCACTGTTTGTCGTAGACTTTCCAGACTTACAGCCAGAAAATGATATACATGACAACGCAATCATTCCTGTCACAATCATGAGAAGCTGCGAACTTATTGCCTTGGACATTTGAGAGAATAGATGTGTCATTTTACGAGTTCCTTTACGACATTGCTGATTGAGCCGGACAATTGTGTGGAAACAGTGCTGAATAGCGTGTTGGACAGTTGTGTTGGCGATTGTAAATCCTGCCTGCCCGCCATCAAACCCATCAGTGCGCGTTTGTCTTGTCCATTCAAATTTGGTCCTACTTGCCCAGCAGGGAAAAGCGTATTTACATCTCCATCGAATTTCCCGTAAAGTACTTCATCGTTCAATTCTTTCTGTATGATTTCAGTTTTAATGATCTCACCAGTACTGAGATTGACGAGCTTATACTGGAAACTCACTGTGCAGCTGTTGGAATTGAAATACTCTGTGAATTTGGTTGGCTTATACATGGTCTGGACATAATACTTCCCATCCGTCTTGTTCAATACGCGCTCCTTGTATGACGCGTATCCGTCACGTTGTTTGGTGCGCAACGTCCCTTTATTCTCACTATAGCTGAGCACAGTTCCGGAAAGCAAAGCCTGGGCACCAATCAATTCGCCCACTTTCACTGCTGTATTCTGGTCGATCACTCCGGACAATTGCAATTGCTGCTCGCGGATGATTGATTCCATTTGTCCGCGATCTACAACACGCATGAATGGGTCTTTCACATTGGTTAATGCAGTTAAAGCGTATGCAGATACTTTCGCGTCAAGACCTGGTGTTCCGCTGGCATTCTCAAAATTCATCAGCGCAATGGTGTAAATACCCTTATCGATGCATTGCTTTTTCAACGAAGAGGCATCTTTGTAATCGGCTTTACGAGCAATTACCTTCTCAAAATTTTCATAAGCTCCGCGATAAAATCCAAGCATCATTTCCTTTTTTCCTTCTACATAAAGCGGTTCTAAGTAAGCGATGTTTCCAAGCTCAGAAGCGTCCTTGAAATTGGGATCGAGTTTTCTGATCTCAGAGAATTTTAGC
>JAYTMF010000679.1:0-1134 GCA_043728755.1 Flavobacteriales bacterium | reverse complement strand
AGCGGCAAACGTTACAACCGCGAAACTCTCGAGATTCGATATAAAGGAAAAAGTATTGCAGATGTCCTTGACATGACGGTGGATCAGGCCGTCGAATTCTTCGATAACTTTCCAAAAATCAAAAATGTAGTGAAGACGCTGCAGGATGTTGGTCTTGGATATATCACCCTTGGGCAACATTCTACAACACTCAGTGGCGGCGAGGCACAGCGCGTTAAACTTTCCACCGAACTTGGAAAGCGCGATACAGGGAATACAATTTATATCCTGGATGAACCAACAACAGGATTGCATTTTCAGGATGTCCAGATGTTGATCAACGTATTAAATCGTCTGGCGGATCGCGGTAATTCCGTCTTAGTCATCGAACACAACATGGACATCATCAAAGTGGCGGATCACATCATCGACATGGGTCCGGAAGGTGGCAACGGTGGCGGCGAAATTGTGGCCGAAGGAACACCGGAGCAAATCGTCAAGGTGAAAGGTTCGTGGACAGGAAAGTATTTGAAAGGTGAATTGATGTAGAGACCGGATTTATCGCGGCTCTCCCCAAAACAGGTTCCTGTTTTCCGTATTTCGAATTGTTTGTCGTTCGCTATTTATGGATGCAGGTAGTCGTTATCTGCGTTTTATATATGTTGGGATTCATTTGATTCTATTGATCGCAAAGCGTTGAAGAACATCAATTGATTTCCATCCCACATTAGACAAATCATTTGTTTCAAATGAAGGTTACGAATTCTTGGCCGCCAATGCCGTTATCACTTCGGAAACTATATCAGTAGGCTTTAAAATATTTTATCGCCAAGAGACATTGCTGAGCATTTTGTTTCAAAGCGAAAACGAATCTCATAGAATTCAACGCATTCCAAATGTCTGATTCAGGTAACGGAAAAAAACACTCAAAAAAAACCGCTCTGCATTCACAGAGCGGCTTTACAGAGTAGCGACACAGTTGAGTGCATCGGTACATTACGGCTGCGGCGCAGAGTCCGGCATATAATATTTTAAAGCCTGAGGCATGAATTCCTTGAGTGTGGCTATGCGCGTTTCATCACTTGGGTGTGTACTGAGTAACTCTGGTGGTGCTTGTCCACCAGTCTGTGACATGCGCTCCCAAAATTCAATTGC
>JAYTMF010000678.1:0-1905 GCA_043728755.1 Flavobacteriales bacterium | reverse complement strand
GGCGCGTTTGCTCAAAGAGAGAAAGGACAAACTTCCTTTTGGTGTTTACTTTACAAATTCAGTGCAAGAAGAAATAGGATTACGCGGTGCGGAAATGATTGCAAAACGCATCAATCCTGACGTTGCGATTGTGACAGATGTTTGTCACGACACGCAAACTCCCATGATGAACAAAGTCATGAATGGTGATCTTTCATGTGGAAAAGGTCCTGTTCTTTCATACGGTCCTGCGGTGCAGAACAATTTGTTGAAACACATTATTGACACAGCGAATAAATCCAAAATACCATTTCAGCGTGCTGCAGTTTCTCGAAGCACAGGTACAGATACAGATGCCTTTGCATACAGTAATTCAGGTGTTGCAAGCGCACTTATTTCTCTGCCGCTGCGATATATGCATACCACAGTGGAAATGGTGAACATAGATGATGTGGAGCAGGTCATCCATTTGATATATCAGTCATTAAAGACGATCAAGAATAAGCACGATTGGAGATACATTAAGTAAGCTTATCGGTCCACTTTTTTATTTTCTATAAATACATAATCGAAGATGCATAGGACAATACTTGCAGTAATTCTCATTGCGTGTTTTTCCATTCCGGGAATTTCTCAGAGAAGTGAAAAGAAAGGAAAGGTCATGGTATCGATGAATTCAAGAACAGCTGCAGATGCGCGTATTTACGGGCTTGCGAAGAGATCCAATCTCGAGGACAATAGTTTGACGAAGGACATTCCTGTTCGGTGTATCGGCCCGACGGTGATGGGCGGCCGGGTAGTGGATATCGACGTTGATCCAAAGGATGCAACTCATTTTTACGTTGCGTATGCCAGCGGTGGGCTATGGGTGACGCACAACAACGGCACTTCATTCACGCCAATTTTTGATCACGAATTGGTGATGACCATTGGTGACATCGCTGTTGACTGGAAGCACGATGAAGCTGTATGGATTGGAACCGGAGAAGTGAATTCGTCGAGATCATCCTACAGCGGAGTGGGAGTGTTCATTGGTCGTCGGATCGCCAACGATGTTAGTATGGAAAAATGGAAATGGGAACATCGCGGTTTGCCGGAATCTCATCATATCGGAAGAATTGTTTTGCATCCTGATGATACCAATACTGCGTGGGTGGCGGTTCTCGGACATCTCTACACGCCGAATGCGGAGAGGGGAATTTTTAAAACAACCGATGGCGGAAGGACGTGGACGCATGTTTTGCGTGTCGCGGATAATGCAGGCGCTGTTGACCTGGTGATCGATCCGCTCAATCCGCGAGAGTTGTATGCGTCTATTTGGCAGCGTGAAAGAAGCGCATGGAATTTTTCCGGCAATGGAGCATTTTCTGGTGTTTATCAAACATTGGATGGAGGGAATGCATGGACGGAAATTTCGAAATCGAAGGGTGATACCACGTCATTTGGAAATATTCCGCATGATAAGGTAGGACGCATTGGCTTGGCCATTCATCACTCCGCAGCCGGAAAGTTTCTTTACGCAATTCTCGATAATCAGAATCATAGACCAAAAAAGGAAATAGAAGAAGACGCGAAAGACGTCATGAAGAAGGAAGTATTTCTCGGAATGACAACATCGGAATTCCTCGCACTGGATACTTCGCGATTGAATATTTTTTTTAAAGAGAATCAATTTCCGAAGGAATATTCTGTCATTCATGTACGTGATGAAGTGACTTCAGGAAAATTGAAGCCATCAGCGCTATATGACTATCTATACGATGCCAACAACGATCTTATGGATACTCCCGTTGTCGGTGCTGAAGTGTATGTATATGATTTCGAAACCAAACTATGGACGCGCACACACGAAGATTTTCTCGATGATCTCGTGTTCACTTATGGATATTATTTCGGAGTGATTGCAGTACATCCAAAAGATCCAAA
>JAYTMF010000677.1:0-1535 GCA_043728755.1 Flavobacteriales bacterium | reverse complement strand
CGACCGAGGTAATAGCGCTTGTTGAGGATCATAAATTCATCTTCAAAAGTGCAAACACATCCTATATGAATGCCCAGCGCTTCTACTTCTTCTTTTGTTGTACAACCTACTTCGAGGAAAATATTCTTCATACTCGGAGTTTCTTCCTTAGCAGCGTCACGTACGTGAATTGCAGGCCAACCAAAAACGCCTTTTACAACACCTTTATCCGTGTGAATATTCACGCGCTTGCTTGGAGCAATCATGTGATCACTTCCGCCGTTGCGACGGAGATAGATGAAACCATCATTCGTGATGTAATGAACGAACCACGATATTTCATCTGCATGTGCTTCCACCACCACTTTGTATTCCGCTTTCGGATTGATCACTCCGACAACGGTGCCGTATGTGTCCACCATGTAATCATCCACATATGGACGAATATAATCCAGCCACAACTGTTGACCCGGTTTTTCAAAACCTGTCGGCGCGGCGTTGTTGATATACTTTTCGAGAAAAGCTACAGATTTAGCGTTGGTGAGCTTCAATACCTTTCCTTTCTTTGCTGCAGGGGTCGCTGCCTTTTTCTTTGCCATGTTCTATTTTTTTAGTGCGGTAAAAATAATCCGCACTTGAAGCGCGCGACGCACCGTTCAATATAACTGAAACTATTTTACGCACAAGATTTACCGATTTGTATGGAGCCAAAAAAAGACATTGACAGGATCGAAATAATTACGACAGATGATGGCTCACTCAGTCTATTCCTGCCTGACATTAACGAGACATATCACTCACGTCACGGTGCAATGCAAGAGTCGCATCATGTTTTCATTCAAAGCGGACTCAAAATCGCCATTGAACAGTTCTTAGAAATCCACATTCTTGAAGTCGGATTTGGAACAGGACTCAACGCATGGCTGAGCTTAGCGTTTGTCAAATCGACCAACAATAAAATTCATTACACCACGCTTGAAACTTCACCGGTAGAGGAAAATATCTATACACAATTGAATTATGCAGATGCGACTGATGCAAATTCCCGTCAAGACTTTCAGAAATTGCACGATGCACCCTGGAATGAAAACGTGATGATCCATGAGCAATTCGTTCTTGAGAAATTGCACACTTCCATACAAGAATTTGATTCTTCGAAGAAGTATCATTTAGTTTATTATGACGCATTTGGTCCACCATCACAGCCTGAAATGTGGACTTTGCAGATCTTCGAGAAAATATTTTCCATGATGTATCCCGGTGGAATCTTCGTGACGTATTGCGCCAAAGGTCAGGTGAGGCGAGATCTTCAGGCAATTGGATTCATAACTGAGAGATTGCCAGGCCCGCCGGGAAAACGTGAGATACTGAGAGCAACCGTGCCAATTCCGGCAGAAAATCAATCGTAGTTATCATTGCATTACACACATACAAATCATGCCTGCTCGTTTCAATATTCGTGTTTACTTATTACTCCTACAGGAAAATAAAATTCTTGTATCGGATGAAATCATCAAAGGAAAACCTTATACAAAATTTCCGGGTGGTGGTTTAGA
>JAYTMF010000676.1:0-2221 GCA_043728755.1 Flavobacteriales bacterium | reverse complement strand
GATCTGGCAAAGTAGATCACCAGCTGTCCATTCTCTATATCATAGGTGACTCTTCCTTCGGGAATTGGAGGTGGCACCATGAATTGATATGCCTTCTGCGAAGTTCCTTTTTTTTGCGTGAAGAACAGGGTGAGATTGGCGCGGTCGAGGAGGAGATACTCCACGTCACCGAAGGAACCTTGTCCGGCTGCGGATTTTCCTGCAGAGAATTTGAGGAGCGGTTCAAAATCCCAATCATATACTTCGAGTTGTCCCGTAGTTTTATTGTACACATGAATGAGATCAAGTGGATCAATAAAGAATCCACCAATGACTCCCGGTTTTCCGCCGGGTTTGTCGGCTCGAGCATAAATTTTCTTTTCAGTTGTGGGCCATCCGCCAGAACCTGTTCGATAAATGCAGTTTGCATCATCATCCCAAACGTAGATCTGATCTTTCGAATCAACTTGAATGACAAACGGCGCTTTGATCACGGAGTTCTCCGCGTTGACAATCACTTTCTTGAAAACACCATGCGCACTCCACATGTAAATGCTACCGCGCGAATGGTCGGCAACGATGATGTTTCCCGATCGCTGAATCGCAACTGAAGTTGGATCGCGCAGTTTATCGGAGACTTCTTTTCCGAATCGGCGGATGAATGTGCCGATACTGTCGAACATCAGCACTTCATCAGCGCTTCTGTCCACGACGTAAATATTGCTTGCAGAATCAGATGCGATAGAAACGGCATCTTCCAGTTTTCCATTGATGGTAAATAAGTCGATACTTGAAGAGTCTTTGTATGCGATCACTTTTTTACTGTCGATGGCGGGAATCACGTATCGGCTGCCATTGGGCGCTGCCACGAGGCATGCAGCGGGTGGTCGCGACGAATTGATTTCGGAAAGTTGGTAACGTCTGGTGTCGGGTTTCATCTTCGCCGATGGCGTGGTGATGTGAAATACCTGCGCTTGTTGATTTGATCTGTCCATCATCGCTGCGTTGAGTGACGATGTGGAGCAAACAATAGCGGAAGCATCTTGAAAAACACCTTGAGCACTTTTTCCTTTTGCACCGAGCGTTCCCAAGACCAATCCGACGCGGTTAAAAAGTGTAGACTGACCGGTAGCACCATCCAGTAAAAAGAAGTCGCCGCTAGGCATAACTGCCATGCCGATAGGTTTTGTCAACGACACGCCTTTGCGACTGGCAAGACTGCGGTTGGTGTTGACCAGATTTCCGGAAATGTCATAGACATAAATAGTCGGTCCTTCACTGTCCATGACATACAATTCGTTGCCGCCATTGACGCCAATTGCGATCGGATCAACGAATGGAGCTGTAGATCCTGCAATCCAGGTGAGATAATTTCCATCGGGAGAATAGACATCTACTTGCTTGCGTGCGCCGCTGAGCACATAGCAATAACCTTTTGAATCCACAATAATATCGAGCACATTGTCGAATTGCCCGTTGGCTGCTCCTTTCTCACCGAAAAAAAATCCCTGACCATGAACAGGCCGCACAAGGATAGACCCCAACACGTCGTCATAGATGTACAGATTGTTGTTGCTGTCAATAGAAATTAAAGCGGGATTTTTGAGCGTGACATCGGCAACTGGAGTGATGATGGTTTTGATGACTTCTACTTCAACACCGGTCTCATCGTAAACATGAATACCCTTGGATAGAGCGTCAGCAATATATAATTTGTCATCACCATCAATGGCCTGAGCATTGATTTTTCTGGTGGATGAAGCAGAGCCGGCAGGTGATATGTGATGAAAGTTGAACTCTTGTGCGGTTATAGAACTGCACAAAGCGATCAAAACATGACAGAGGGTCAACCTAATACAATACTTCATTTTGGTTCTTGTTTGGCCACCAAATTACATATTATACCAATGTGATTTATAACACAGGCCAATGTTTGAGAAATCATACAGTTGTAAATGCCGATGAATACACGTGTTTAGTTCAATCTAGCGAAACAAAGATTGGACTATTACACTTGTCCAATCGGTATTAAATAAAGGCGGAAAGGATTTTTTTGCAACGATAGGAGGAAACAGAAAAGTCGTTGTGCGCTATGGCATTTTACTTGGAATGCTTTCTATGCAAAGTCTTGGATGCAACTTGAGGAACTACAGCGTGGTAGTGTTTGTGCTGTCGCTAGATTCTTTCGCGACAGCGCAAACAATCAATACCAATATTTAATAAGAAGCAGGCTCTATTTTTT
>JAYTMF010000675.1:0-1009 GCA_043728755.1 Flavobacteriales bacterium | reverse complement strand
AGATCTGTGCAATCAACCGGTAGAATTGACTTTCAATCTTGACGTTTCGCCACTTGTCGTCAACGTTTCTCCTCTGCAACAGATTACATGCACTCATCCCAATTCCACAATCAATGCATTGATCAATTTCAATACGGAAGCGAACTATACCTGGTCACTGGATGGAAATACGATTATAGCCGCCGATGGACTTTCTTCTTTCACTACTAACCAACCGGGAGATTATCTCGTTGCTGTGAACGCCATGAATGGATGCATTGCGTCAAATGCGTTCACGATACTATCGAATTTCAGTGTAGTGAATGTTTCGGCTGGTGAAGATCTCCAGATCGATTGCAACAACGCATCTGTGTACATCAATGCGACGAGCAGTGGCAACAACGGCGCCATTTCATGGACACAAAACGGCAATGCCATCACAGGTGCCAATGCACTCCAACTCCATGCAGCGGAACCCGGCATATACAGCATTTCAATTGAACATATTGTTTCGGGATGTTTGGAAAGTGATTCAGTGGTGGTCACATCCGACTTCTCAGCTCCTTCGATTACAACAGGTGATCAAGACTCGCTCACGTGTGTGTTTCCCATTGTAGCTATTCGAAATGTCAATGTAGTTTCGACACACGACTATTCCGTGCAATGGACAACAATCGAAGGAACAATAACGGGTGGTGCTGCTTCACTCACGCCAACTGTTTCCGAAGAAAGTCAGTACCAGATAACCGCAACGGATAATGAGACAGGATGCACATCCATAGAAGTCATTTTCATCGGAGAATCCGCCGATTTTCAGGTTGATTTGTCTAGCCTGGTTTTCCCCAACATCATCACTCCGAATGGAGATTCAAAAAATGACCTCTGGCATCCATTTCTTCAAAACAATTCTCATGCTGATTTGAGCAATGTATTTTCAGATTACCATTTGAAAATTTTCAATCGATGGGGCACCATGATTTTCGAAACGAAAAAATTCAACTCCTCATGGAATGGCGGCGAAGAATCCAAT
>JAYTMF010000674.1:0-20434 GCA_043728755.1 Flavobacteriales bacterium | reverse complement strand
GTTCCGATTGGTGCGTACGGCAGTGGAGGTCCATATCACAGCAGTAGCATTGAAAGCGTACTCGCAAATATCCGAGGCATTAAAGTCGCATATCCCTCTACCGGTGCTGATTTGAAAGGACTTTTGAAATCCGCATTCTACGATCCGAATCCGGTGGTGATGCTGGAACACAAAGGTCTTTATTGGAGCAAAGTAAAAGGAACTGAAGATGCGAAGACCATCGATCCATCCGAAGATTATGTGATTCCTTTTGGAAAAGCTCGAACAGTAATAAGTGCGACAGAAGCTAAATCCATTGCTGTCATAACCTATGGAATGGGCGTCTATTGGGCGAAGTCAGCTGCGAAAGAATTACCTGGTCAAGTCGAAATCATCGATTTAAGAACGATCCATCCACTCGATGAAACAGCCATTTTCGACGCAGTGAAGAAATGCAGCCGATGTCTCGTGGTCACCGAAGAAGCGCCGGCCAATAGTTTTGCGCAATCACTTGCCGGCTTGATCTCTGAGAAATGTTTTGAATTTCTCGATGCACCTGTGATGACTGTCGGATCTGAATGTCTGCCTGCCATCCCACTCAATTCCACACTTGAATCCACTATGCTCCCAAATGCCAATAAAGTGTTGGAAAAACTAAAATTGATTCTCGATTATTAATGATCGAAGAATAAAATACGTAACAAACATTTAAAGAACACAACCATGAATAAATTTCTCACCCTGATGATCGCATTGACATGTATGATCATCGCCACTTCAACTCATGCACAATCCTTCGAAGGAAAGATCACCATGAGAATGGAAGCCTTGAACCTGACACCTGAAATGGAAGCCATGAAATCCATGTTTGAGAGCGGCATCACTACCTACAGCAAAGGTGATTTCTCAAGAACAGAAATGCACAACCCAATGACCGGGAATATGTTTGTGATCACGGACATGAAAAAGAAAGAAGTCGTAACGTGCATGGATATGATGGGACAGAAAACGGCAATTGTCACTTCAATGGACGAATACAAAGAACAACAAAACGGCAAGGGCATAGAAAAGCCTGAAATTACTAATACGAACGAAACAAAGATGGTGGCAGGACATAAGTGTTATAAGTCCATCATGAAAATGAAACACGAAAAAGAAAATTTCGAAATGGAATTCTGGTGTGCGAAGGACATGGTCAACACCAACGCACAGTTTGCCGAAATGCCAGGAATGCCGCTTGATTATTCGATAAAAGTAAAAGAATTCACCATGCATTTTTATGCGACTGAAATCTCAAAGGAAAAAGTAGACGACAAAATGTTTCAGGTTCCTGCAGATTACACCCTCACCACAAACGAGGAAGTTCAAAAGAAAATGGCAGGCGGCATGGGTAAATAATCTTCATGAAAAAATTTGAAGCCTATCAAGAAGTTGAATGAAAGCATGAAGAGACTCATTCCCTACCTAGTCATTGGATTATTCCTGGCCGGATTTTATTTTTTTAGATATCGTCGCGCACCGGAAATGGATCTCACCCAGATAGCCATTGTCAACGAGAACGGAGAAAAAACTACCGTTGCCAATATGTTGGGCGAATATTCCACAGTACATTATTATGCATCTTGGTGTGGGCCGTGTATTGACGAAATGCGTCGCATCCGTAACAATTTCGAAATGCTTCAAACCTATGGTATCAAATTCATATTCATAACGGACGATTCAGAAGATCAAATACAACGCACGCGAGAATTCATGCCAAAAGAAATTTCATTTTTCAGAATAAATTCGCTGCATGAAGCAGGGATATATACACTTCCAACTACATATATTTTGAAAGGCACGACAGTATTAGAAAAGCACGTTGAAGCACTCGGCTGGGATAAAGAAGAAGAAATAAAAAAAATATTTACAATCAACAAAGAAAACTGAGATGGCTAAAATCACGACGACACTCGACGGCATCGATACCACATTTGACTTGAATGAACATGGACAAAGCATTCTGGACGCCGCTCTGGATTCCGGTCAGGATGCACCCTTCAGTTGCAAAGGCGGCGTATGCACAACATGTATGGCGAAGCTTACCGAAGGCACGGTACACATGGATGCCAACTACGCACTCACCGATAAAGAAGTGAAACAAGGTTTTATTCTTTGTTGCCAATCTCATCCAACGTCGGAGACAGTTAAGATTACTTGGGATATCTGATTAGCATCGATAAATCCCTGCCTGGTCACTTCCATTGCCTGATTGTCAATTCTGTTTGTTGAATCTTCGGCATTCAAGTACATTTGATACTATGACGAATGCATTCAATGTCGTTTTGTTCTTCATTTTTACAATGGCTACTCTGACGCAAAAGGATATCGTTGCGCAGAACTCCTTTTTCATAAAAACAGGAGTGGTAAGTTTTGAGTCGAATGCCCCCCAGGAAAATATTCATGCCGAATCGAATAAACTTTCCGGACTGCTGAACACCGATCAGAATACTTTTGCATTCTCACTAAATATTCGTTCGTTCAAGGGCTTTAACAACCCTTTGCAACAAGAGCATTTCTACGAAAACTATATGGAGTATGCGCTCTTTCCGCAGTCCACTTTTTCAGGCAAACTCATTGACAAATTCGATCGAGATCTCAAGTCACAAAAGCTAAGAGCCAAAGGTCAACTCGAAATTCACGGAGTGAAAAAAGAGAGGATCATAGAAGTGATTATCACGAAAAGCGGAATCACCTATGAAATAGAATCTGATTTCAACGTGCTGTTGGCGGATCATAATATCAGCATTCCCAAAATTGTATTTCAGAAAATTGCGGAAAACATAAAAGTCAAGGTTAAAGGTGAATTGGCAAACAATTAATCATACTCGATTTGTTGTTGTTCAGTTGATATTCCTTCTGAATTTCACAAGATCTTTTTCTCAAGTTCCACAATTCAAATCCATTGAAGTTGCTTCGAAAATCTCTGAGATAATAGTTCTCAAAGTGGAACAGGACTCCGCCGGTTATTTATGGCTGGGTACAAATAAGGGCCTTGTGAAATTCAACGGCAACGAATACCGTGAAGCGAATCTTTCATTCCATCTTCGAAATACACCGGTGACATCATTGCTGATAGCTAAAGATGCGGTGATCGCTGGATTTGAAAATGGACACATCGTAAAGCTAAATCCGGAAACACTGAACACCATTTCGGCGATCAAAGTCACGGACGTTGCCATTACAGCTTTGGCGCAAAGCGGAAACAACACCATTTGGGCCGGTACTGAAGGAAGTGGGCTATTCAAAATCGAAGACAAAGAAGTTATTTCATTCAATGCTTCAAAAGGATTGGCTGATGATTTTGTTCACGGTCTCACCATCATTCATAACAAACTCGCTATCGCAACAGATCTCGGCCTTTCGCTATGTGACATAGACGACGAGTCCTTTGCATGTTCCAACTACACCACCGAGCAAGGCTTGTCAGATAATCTCATCTTGTCGTTAAGAGATCAAGGCAACGGAAATCTTTTGATGGGTATGCAAAATGGAACCGTATGCTCGCTCAATCTCAGCTCAAATAAGGTCGAAGTATTTACCAATATCAATGACATGGGGCTCTCGCCTATTAAGAAAGTTCTGATGATTGATAACAATGTCCTCGCAATTACTGAAAGCAGCGGTGCATATATTGTCGACTGGACAGAACGCCATCACGTACAAAAATTTCATTTACAACCCGAGCAGGAAATCCGGCATATACCCCTCGATTGTATCGTCGACCAAGAGGGAAATCTTATTCTTGCCTTTGGCGACAACCAACTTGTGATTGCAGATTTCAGCATTCAATTTATAAGAATTCACGATGAAGAGTCATTCTCTGATGCACAGTGTCTGATAACCGATCGCCATGGCAATCTATGGTTTGCCAACGCCCATGGAATATTTAAGCATCCAGGAGAATTCTCCACCGACCAATACATCGAGAAAATCTATTCAACGCCACCGGGTACGAATAAGATCATTGCATTGTGCGAAGGATTGAATGATGACATATGGTTTGGATCGTTGGGAGGTGGCCTGGGTGTAATTCATACAAAAACAAAAACCATCCACTACTACAATGAAAAAAACGGATTGGTAAATAACAACGTACTATCGATCGCCAGACAAGGAAGCACTTTTTGGCTGGCGACGTTGGGCGGTGCTTCATCTTTGACTATAATAGACGGTAAACCTTTTTTTGAAACATACGATGCTAAATCACCAATGGGCAGTAACTATATCTATACTGTTTTCGTGGACAGTAAGAACACGGTATGGTTTGGAACGGATGGCAATAGCATCGTTTCATTTCGCAACAATCAATTCAAAGTATTTTCAAATCAATACAAGGCCGCAGGTAAACATATCATTTCCATTACCGAAGACAATGACAACAACATTTGGTTTGCCTCAACTGACGTTGGTTTACAATGGACAGATGGTGAAATTCTCAGAAACGTAAAGCTCAATACAAGCCGCGAAAAGGTTGATGTATTCGCCATTCACAACGACGATTTTGGCAACGTCATTGCCTTAACTTCACTTGGCATTACAATTTTAAACGACAATAATCCACACGCCACTTTCTTGCGTATCGGCATCGAGATTGATGCCAACTACCTGAACGTAATTTCGAAAGACAATCAAGGCAGAATGTGGCTCGGGACAAAAGAAGCCATGATCCGCTACAACAATTTCAATCTGGTCAAAAACTATAAGCCGTCAACACAGATCGAATCAATGAAGGTAATGTTACAGTTGACGGACACAACGATACATGACTTCACCCACAACAACAATCACTTTACCTTCCACTTTGCATCTATATGGTTGCAAGAACCGAAATCCATTGTCTTTCAGTATAAACTCGATGGGCTGGATCCTGAATGGATCACAACACGCGACTATTCAGCTGTATTTCCAAAGCTTCGTCCCGGTACCTACACTTTCATGGTGCGGTCTTCACACAACGATGACTGGGACAATGCCACTATCAAATCATATACTTTCCACATCAAAATTCCCTACTGGAAAGAGAACTGGTTTTATCTGATTTCGATTTTGCTATTGGCCGTCATTGTATTCGTCCTACTCAAGTTGCGTCTGAACAGAATAAGAAGAGAGGAACTGCTTGTACGGGAGAGATTGCAAAGCCAATTTGACATCCTCAGAAATCAAATCAATCCGCATTTTCTTTTCAACTCTTTCAACACGCTCATTTCAGTTATTTCCTTCAATCAGGAAGCGGCCATTGACTATGTCGAAAAACTTGCAGACTACTTCCGAATCGTACTTGAACAGCGTGACAAAGATGTAATTACAGTACGTGAAGAACTTGCAATGGTCAAAAATTATTTATTTCTACAGCAACAAAGATTTGGAGAAAATCTTAAAATCGATATTCAATTCGATCCAGATGTTTTGAATACCGTACTTCCACCAATGAGCTTGCAACTGCTTGTGGAGAATGCAATCAAACACAACGTGATTTCCAAATTACATCCGTTAACAGTTCGGCTGAAGGGGCAAAACCACGAAATCATCATTACAAATAATATTCGAGAAAAAATAACCAAAGAGCCCAGTACCGGCATCGGACTGAGTAACATCGGTCGACGCTATAAACTTCTATTTGATAAAGACATTGTAATAGCGCATGGAGAAAGTGAATTTATAGTAAAACTTCCGGTGATCGATCCTGTCAGATCTATCTCTAACGTGGACTAGCTGTCCGAGTTTGCATCCAGGCAAAACACAAATCCGGAAACATCCATTCCAGCAACTGAATTTTCGCATTCAGTATTTACAAGAAGAATACTTGAAACTCGTATACCAATGTGATTTATAAAACATTGGCCTGTTTTATATATCACATTGGTATAACAAAATGCGACGAAGTGATTTTTATGAGAAACCCCCAGAAAGACCATTCGCAATACGCACAATTACTTTCAAATTCTGAAATTGTTTTTACACCATCGCAATGAAGTTTAATACATTTGAGAATGAGAATGAATATGATAGCAACTATTGACGCCTTCAATTCAAAGTGAACAAGAAAAACAAACCTGGTGGAGACGATGAATATATTCCTGATTGAAGACGAACCATTGGCTGTAAAACGATTCAAGCAACTGGTATCATCCTTGGACGGAGACATTCAAGTGATTGGTGATGCTGATAGCGTGGAGTCTGCAAAACAATGGCTCATATCCAACCCTGCACCGGACGTAATTTTCACCGATGTCCAATTGGCCGATGGTACTTGCTTTGATCTTTTCGAAGTATACTATCCGCAATGTCCGCTGGTATTCGTCACTGCCTATAATCAATATGCAGTAGAGGCTTTCAAAGTCAACGCTCAGGATTACATTTTGAAACCCTTGAAACAAGAAGAATTATCACAAGCCGTTGAAAAAATTCGTCAGCGAATCAAAACAACATTGACTCCAATCGATTACACTGCACTTGCGAAGGCGATAGTTCAAGAAGAACAAAAGTTCGATCGTCGATATCTTATCCGCTATGGAGAACAAGTGCGAACGGTTAACAGCAATGAAATTGCGTATATCTATACCACACATAAGGCCATATTTCTTGTCCTTTTTACCGGCAAAGAATATCCGCTCGATAAAACACTTGATCAATTAGAGAAAGAACTTGATCCGAAAAGTTTCTTCCGTATCAATCGACAATTTATCGTGAATCTGAAATCCATAGGAAATATGCATGTTGTTTCAAAGTCACGTGTTCAGATAGAACTCAATCCTCCGTTTAAAGCTGATGACGTGATTGTAAGCACGGAGAAGTCACCGCTATTTAAAGAATGGCTAGGTGGAAATTGAAGAAACATAACTTTTCATTGTGACACTTATGCCAATCCCGATTTAATTCTATCGATAATCATAACCAACCCATATCGTCTCGAAGTATGAATAAGGTTGCACTCCATTTACTTTTCAATCATCCGCCTTCGATAGGTCAAGTCATACTCATGTAATTTCTAAAACATGCCAATGTTTGAGAAATCATACAGCGGTATATGCCGATGAATACAGGTGCTTAGTTCAATCTGGCGAAGTAAAGATTGGACTATTCCACTTGTCCAATCGGTATTACTCATGTAAAAAATGAGCCGCCTTATTTAGCTGCTGACATCAATTTATATTGTCGGAATATTCCTTTGGAATTTTCAACTTCAACTTGATATACATAATTAGCTGAGAGCAATCCCATCGAACTCAGATTCACATCTATGATATGATCACCACTTGTGAGTAACCCCTTGTCCATTGACTGCACCTTTTTACCATTCAAGTCATAAAAATCAAAACGCACGCGCGACGCTGAAATCAAATTCAGCGGAATGGATGTCTGTACACGATACGGATTAGGGAAATTTTGTCCCAACACAAACTGACCTCCAGTCTCCAGATCAATGCGTGGAATACCTGTAGTTCCTTCCCCCTGTACTGTCACTTCAAGAAATGCATCATAACCTTCAACATCATCACTGGGTGTTAGTGTTGTCGTTTGATAGTTGTATCCATCCACAAATGCACCATCCGAAGTAGGCAGAACGGGATCAATTCCATTGACATACAAATCTGTATTCGCTAAAAAAATCTCATCCTTTTCTGCAACAGGAAAAGTGAGTTGGGATATGGCTGCGTAAATAGAATTGACATACACCTGAAAGTGAATGTGACAAACGCGACCGGGGTACCAACCGGGAAGTATCGTGATAAACTCTACCTCGCCATTGGCATCTGCAATTTGATAGCCGCGCAAATATGTGAGCCCGGCTTGTCCCGGATTTGTTGACACACTATATCCAGAATATTTTCCATCTTTATCGCAATGCCAAATGTTTACACGGACATTTTGCATCGGCAAACAATTCCCAAGACCAAGTATTTTCAACTTTAGATTCATCTGAACTCCAGGCTTGCCTTCTCGAACGTCCTGCCTGAAGTAAAAAGGATTTGTAGTGAGGTCGAGTGGAAATGGACCTGCTGTTTCTGTTGGAATAAGCACGCAACCACCACCACCTTGTATTGCTCGGGAATGCGCATCCATCAAGGTTGAATTGGATTTCGCAACGAAAGGAACCACGGCAGCAAGACTTGCTAATCCGGTTGCTTTAAGCATGTCTCTTCTTTTCATCGTAGTAGTATTTTAGGGAATATCGGTATATAACGAAGGTAAACTAAAATTTGACTGCACCCATTTTCCTGCATACTACAACCTTTGAATACATCTACGGCAACTCCCTCAATTGAAACAACAAAGGCCGCCAATACCGACCGCCTTTGCTTTTCCAAAACCACAATTGTCAATGCGAAAACTACTGTTTCACTATTCTGAAATCACTGACATTGTTTTTCTCATCCATTAATTTCAACATGTATAATCCACTGCTGATCTGACTGAGGTTCAATGATTGCTGATTGAACGCAGACATTATGCATTTTCCTTGCAGATCGTAGAGAGCAATCGATTGAATTCTCCATTTCGATTTGAAGTGTACTACTTCATTGGCCGGATTAGGAAAAACGCTTACTTCAGATTGCTCATTGGATTCAGCAATTCCAATCGTCATGCTGTTGTAGGCTGAAAATGTTGGCGACTGCATTACAAAATTTCCCGTTCCATTTGGAATTCTGGCATATCCCAAATCGGATTGCTGTGTTCCAAAAACTGTTTGATCCGCAATTTCGCTCAACGCATTAATCAATGTGATCGTTTCACCTGACGTTGACAATTTGAAGTTGGTGTGATACACGCCATCCGTACTGTCTTCATCAGCCCAAAGGATGAGATACGAATCCGCATTAAGAATAGTCGCATCTGGAAATCTCCATTTCGATGGATTCCAACTGTTATCCGTAATGTAATAATTGGTGAGATCTACAGCTTCAGTTCCCCGATTGTAAATTTCAATCCAATCTTCGTATTCACTCAACTCATCGGCGGCAGTATTTGTGTTTTTTGCCATCATTTCATTGATCACTACATCTGTACTAGGTGCCCATGCATTCAAAACATTGTAGTAATAAACATCGTGTTCTGCACCAATTGGATTGTAGCTGACTGTCTTCGCTGAATTTGCTTCAACCGCTTCAAGATAGAATCGAATAACTGTGCCCACAGGCATGCCAGGAATACTTCCTCCGAACACACCATCACCTGCAGAGCCATCGCTATTATTTCCGTCATCCACCATTAAAGTTTGCGAAAAGTTACCTGTCAATGCATCCGAATAGTATAGAGTTATATGATCAATTCCATCCGGAGTATCGATTGATGCGGTCACGCTCACTTCTTCATTTGCCACAGGTGTTAGCCATACACCGGCAACTGTATGCAGCGCAACGTTTCCAATAGTTGCTCCTACGGTATTCAATTCCGTATTCGACATCACAAGATTTCTTCGCGTCTGCAGCTTACTATTCAATGCAGTCACGTCCGACGTAAACTGCGCATAGGTATACAACTTTTTGGTATCCGCTTGAACGTGCGGATCGATAACGCTACCGAATTGTTGAATGAGACCACCCGCCAACGCGGGATCGACAATTTCGCTTATGATCGTTCGGTAATGCGCGAGATAGCGCTGTCGAAATTCTGGAACCACCAACAACTTGTTCAGCAATGGATAATTGACATTGTCTGCATGATAAAATACTCCCCAGTTTACAGATTCAGTCACTAACACACTGTTGCCGTCAAACTCCAATGGAGTCATACGACCAGTCTCAGCATCCCAAAACAAGTAATAGTCCATTTTTCCTTTGAAAATATAACTATCATCATCACCAAAAATATTTTCGCATGCAAGAAACCACAGCGTTCTATCTAAATCCAAAACAGCTGGAATCGCCGTGGTCATATCAGTTGCGTTTGTGTTGTTCAACACATCACAGGTATGAATCAGATCCGTCCACGGTGCAGATTCGGTGGAACCTTTGAGCGTATATTTAGATTGATAAAGCGTTTCAGCAGCTCCAAGATAATTGAGTGCGGCAGTTCCATCGCCCCAACCTGGTCCACCTGGACCACCTGAACCCGCCGGTGCATCAGCGCGCCATCTGGATCCTGTAGGATTCGGATACCACTCACGTATAAATTCTCCATCCAACTGTTGCACCAACGGATAGATACCCCAAGGAACATTGTTAACCACTAGCTCCACAAACGCCGCACTCGCAGCGGGTACCTCGTGTCGGATGAGATAGAGATAAATAAATTCTCGCAAAAACGACGGATCTTCAAAACAATTATTCAAATTCAAAACATCATATCCATCCAGATCCTGACCCGGTATTGCAGAGTCCATACGAATATTGAAACTCTTTTTTTCTTCGCCATTAACCATACTATATGAAGTCTGGCCCTTAAACGAAACACCTACCTGTTGGTACGAAACACCTTGATAAGTGAGCGTCGCAGGAAGTTCCGTTCCATTGATAAAATTCGTCACCATGGTATTGAACCAATTCGAATTTGCAAATTCGAGATAGATGGTATCAATGACATCAACATTGAAAATGCCTGATTCAACATTTTCTCCAATACGTATTCTGTGATTCGGTTCATCTACCATCCAATGATGTGGAAGCGACTGACCCATGACTAAGCGCATCGCGGTTGCAAAAATGAAGGTTGTAATTGTTGTTTTCATCCAAATTATTTATTAAACTAAAATTGAAAATCTATCTTATTAAAACGATATGTCCAATGAATTCATGAGGCAGCCCCAGTAGATCATCAACACGCACAATATAATTGTATATGCCATCCTGGGCATAATACTCACTAGCATACGCATCACCTGTCCATGGCATTTTTGCATCTTTTGTTTCAAAAATTTTATCTCCCCAACGATTGAAAATGGACAATGAATATTTTGTTGCTCCAATAACTCTTGGAAGCCAGACATCGTTGAGATCATCTTCATTCGGAGAGAAAGCGATAGGCGCATAGAATGCGAATCCGTTGATCACAATCGTTCCAACTATCTCAGCAACGCAGCCATCAGCGCTTGTTACTTGCTGCGTAATAGTGATGCTACCGCTCTCAAAAAATGAATAATCAAAATCACAATTGTCAGAGCTACCTCCATCACTTAAAAAATAATGGCACTCAACGGCATTCGTGGCGGTAGAAAAAATAGAAGTATTCGGATTCAACAAATCCAGTTGAGTATTTGAAAAAATAAATCCCGGCACCGGCGGAGGTGAAATCGTGATCAGATTATTATAAACAATGCTATCCAATGCAATGCAACCATCGTCAGTGGTCATTACTACTTTCACATCATACACACCGGGAGTTGTATATTGATGAGTAGGACTTGTGGCTGTTGATGTTGAACCATCGCCGAAGTCCCACAGATAATTCACAACATATTCCGATGTTGAAGTTCCATGAAAAAATCCATTCAGGTTCGCGCATGACCTCATCGTGTCAGCACTGGCCGTAAAAACGGGATCTGTGAAGACTTCAACTTGTTGAACAAATGTTTCGACGCAGTCATTTTCAGTGATCGTCAAAGAAATATCATGCGTTCCGGCATTACCGAAATGAATGTTAGAGGGATTGATCGTATTTGAAGAGGATGGAAATGCATTGTTGCCAAAACTCCATTGGTATATTGGCTGATCAGTGCTGGGGCCTTCGGCTAAAAACTGAAATGTATTTCCTTCATAGCATTGATCCGCGGGGTCTTCAAAAAACGGATTGAGCAAACCATAAATGAGCATGCCGGTAGTTGATGTATCAGGACAGAGATTCGCTGACATCGCCACAAGACCTATTTCATAATATCCGGTATCTGCGAATGTATAGATCGGATCAAGGCTTTGCGTGATGTCCGCATTTCCGGCAACACCGAAATCCCATTGATAAGTAGTTGCATTTTGCGAAAGATTTGTGAATTGATAACTGAAGCCATCACAAAATGTCGACTGTGGTTGTATCATTGAAATCACTTCGGGCGGAATGATCACTGTGGTCGTATCTGACTTCACACAACCTTCTTGCGATAGAGCCAACGTAACTAAAACGCTGCTTGAAGATGCACCCAGAAATACATTCTGAGGATCCTCTATGTTGCTCGTTGTCGGAGACGAAGACGGGCCAAAATTCCAACTGTAAACGGCGTTGCCGTTGGTGCCTCCCTCGCCGTTAAAATCATATTGAAGCTGGTTATTCACACATACAAATCCGTAATCCGCTATTTGCACTTCGATAGTCGGAGATGATACATAAACACTGTAAGTGGTATCAGCACATGGCAATCCCGGATTCAATACCAACATCACATTGTAAGTCCCGAAGTTGTCGTAGGCGAAAGTTGGAGCGTAAAGATTAGCTGTATCGGATGTCAATGTAGTATCGCCAAAGTCCCAATAGTATGTTAGATCTTCAAGTGAATTATTGATGAATTCAACTGTAGATGCGCCACAAACATCAATTTGATCTGCTATGGCCGGAGAATCTGTAGGCGCACAATTCGTGACATTCAATTGAAAATCGCGATTTGTTGATGCTATCAAAACTCCATTGCGATACTCATCAATGCAAATGCCCACTACAAATTGCCCAAGTGCTGTTGGCGTACACGTGATAACTCCTGTATTGGGATCAACACTAAAACCAGGCGATCCATCAATGGGATAATTAGAAGTGTATCCTGCATTGTAAAACAATCCGATGTATGGTGGCGCACCGGGAGGATTGATATAACTGCCGGTCACATTGGTATTCAATGGAGCACGTAGGGAATAGGTCAAAACATCGCCATCTGCATCAATAGCTTGTTGATCGAAAACGAATGGAGCATTCAAACAAATGATCAACGGTGGATGAGTGGCAAATTCTGGATTACTGTTCACTGCCACCACCTCAGAACCCGGAATAACTGTCGTAAGTGTAATACCAACTGTAGTTCCCGTTGGTACATTGATGATCGAAAAATTTCTGCAACAACGTTGATAAGTCAGCGTGTATCCACCCGGAGATAAAGGCAAAATAACTGTATCCTGATAGATGGCCTCCTGCACGCACAGCCCGAGAGGAGCCATGTAACAAGCACTGTTACTTTCAGCCGGCACATCTGTTACAACGGCTTCGGAAAGAGGAATTTCAAGATTGACAATCAACACACCTGCAGAATTGAAGCAGCCAATAGACGCTGGATCATCGTATTGTGTATTGCTGGAACAATCTCTATACAATGTGAGTGAAACGATGTATTGATCATTGCCGATCAACTCATAGTGAATTGACCCTCCAACTATGTGAGACGCACTCACCGTAGAAAATGACGCAATCCAAAAAAGACCATGCAATATATGTCTGATAAATCTTCGCACTTATAGGATTATCTATTCTAAAATCTTCATTAATTTTCTGCTCGTAAATCGCCACATTCAGATCTGACATTTGCCATTCTGTGCGATTCCTTCTTCTGAAACATTCTTGAAGTCTTCACTTCTCCATTCATTTGAACTTGTACCATGTAATATCAATGTGATTTATAAAACATGCCAATGATTGAGAAATCACACAGTGGTATTACATGGCAGGTAGACTTACCGCAAGTCACTTCACTGCAAGAATATGCTACACCCGCTTTTCCGTCCGGATCGTCATTCATCCAATTGTCAGAAATGAGCAATCCACCAGATAATGCGCGCGCGAAGTTGTCCAGCTAAGCACTATTTCTCATTTTTTTGTCTACTAAATAAACAACACCACAGCTGACGGTCATCTAAGCCGAACAACATTCAATCACCCCTAAATTACTTTTATGCCCCTGCAATTTGATGCGATATTCAGTCATTATTCATACGCAAATCCCAGTGTTGCGCTGACATTCTCAAACCGTATCACATCAGATGGATTGCTGATGTTCACCATCCACAAACCAAATTCAACATCCACTTTTTTCGCAGAACGCCCGTCGATCCCTTCAGGATATTCCGACATGGAAATTATTTGCATCGTTGCATCTGGAGACTGATTCAAAGCAGTCAATGATGAATACGTTTGCCCGTTCTTTATATAACGCATTTCGACTTTACCAATGTTTAAATCCTGCGCTTCAAATTGATATGAGAAAAAACCATTCACCTGACTGAAAGTATTGCCGTTGAATTCCACACAATAAAAGCCGGATTCCTCTACGATTGAATTGTAATAATTCAAACAAACAATCAAATGATCATCACTATTAAAATTCAAATCATTTCCAAAATACTCATTGCCATTGATTGTCCAAGAGGTAATCTGCAAACCGGGAGGCAAATTATTAGGATACTCAAACTCCCAGTTTTCACCAGGCAGGTTATGAATTTCGAATGGCTTCGATAAAAATGTGGATACACCAATAAGTACAGATTGTGTAATGTTCACATCATCATTTGATCCTGGATCGTTAAGAATTTCCAGAGAAACAGTATAGGTGCCTGGAGCAGAAAAAACATGATGTGGATTGTGACCGACAGCCTGATTGCCATCGCCAAAATTCCAATTGAAATTATTTCCCGGTTGATTCGGCGTGTTAAAATTCACTTCAAGATAATTTGAAGTATTGTCAAATTGTGCAAAAGGCAGGTTTCCTTCTGTCAAAACATCAGGCGTACACGGCGTAAGAAATTCCAATACCTCATTGTCATACACTAAAATACTCATCGCCGGTGGACATCCCTGACAACCCGTTTGGTTGAAATTGCAGCGCAATTCATAAACTCCGAAATTGTTTTGCACTGCATCGGAATTCAAATAGATGCCATTCTGACCTGCATTCAAACTGAATGGCTGGCCATCTAAAATTCCTGACATTATGAATACTGGTATTCCTTCTGCTGAAAGTGGATATTGCTCCTTACGACATGAAAAGAAGACTGTTACCACTAAAAAACTTAGTATAGCTATTTTTCTCATCTCCATAAATTCATTCTGAAGTAAACTGAAAGCATGGAATTCCTGTCCTTCGTTCCAACAGTAAAATATTTATCCATTGCGATATCACTCAGGCCAAATTGATAAGTCATTCCAACTGCTTTGTTCTTGCCTAGCCAATATTGATAGCCCAAAGAAATAGAGTGATTCAACTTGACAAAACCCTCCGTATAACCATTTGCCTTCACTGTGCCGAGTTCTTTATTTTCATAGCTCGATACACTTGAAGTTGCTATTCTATTGTTCGCCCCAAGTAAATAATCGAGTCCATAACCTATTGACATTTCGTGTCTCCTATTCCAATTTTTCTTCAATGACAATTGCAATCCACCGTAGTGAAGACGATCAGTATAAAATGTTTGTGTAGAAGTATTGAATCCTTGACCATAAGTCGTATTGTTTACAGCGTAAGGATGAGCTAGACCAGATATCTGGAAGTATCGCGCAGCGGCTGACACTACGAATGATCCATGTAATTTATAATCGACACCACCCACGACATTCAAATCAGATTTGATCTTACGAGCATTGCCACCAAAATCCGACCATGGATTAAGGCCAACTTGCAAGTAAGGTATTAAACGTTGCCATTTCAAAACGGGGATCACATCAGGTCTTTGGAGTCTTTTCAAATCGCTCTTGAAAATCCCCGGCAGTGAAATGAGGCTCGCGGGTAATCGTTCATGTTGCTTTGTTATTATCAAATCATCTTCAACAACAAAATGACTATCGTCATTTTGAGAAATGGATTTTTCCGATACGTTGGGGATTGCTACAACCGGTTCTGTCTGCAGCACACTTTCATGAACCAAAGTTTCGTCCTTGTTCACAGAAACTATTGATTTTGACTTCTGATCAGGCAATCCTACGCCACTACTCGTCGGACTGCCATGATCATTAGTCATTTTGGATTGGCCTACACCATCTTGCGACAGTATTGGCGCTGATTCTCGTTCATCACGAATCACAGCATTCAATCCATTTCTTGCTGCAGAATTATTTGTTGAATTGTTAGTTTCTTTCGTCAAGCCTCTTGTATCCGGCTGTTCTTGCGATTTGCTTGTATCAATTGTTGTGCTCACCTTTTGTTCATTCTGCACCAGCTCAATCCCTTTCACGCCCGCAGAATCATAAAAGAATATGCCTGTAGTAATAACACTGACCACAACACTTGCAGCAATACATATTTTCCTGAGCAAAATCTTTCTCTTGGCAGTGCGGTACATGGCCATGCCTTTTTCGAGGTATTCCTCCTTGAACTCCATTCCTTCCGGAATGAAAGCCTTATCATGTATAATGAATTTATTTGCCATTCGTCAATTTCACATTCTGCACTCCAATCATCTGCCTTATCCTCCTCTTCGCTTCCGAAAAATGCCATGCACTTGTTCCTTCGCTTATTCCCAACATCGCCGCAATCTCACTATGCATATAGCCGTCGATTGCATAAAGATTAAAAACCTTCATCGTCATCGGAGGTAGCTCTAGCGCCTTGCTCCTGATGATCTCCAGCATTTCTTCCTGATGCTCTGACAAGTCACGTTCAACTTCAGTATCCGCTATTCTAGCTTCTTGCCCTCGCACTGTTGCTTCATTCCACTTCTTATTCTTCCTGAAATCATTAATGATCGCATTGATCAAAACTCTTCTCGCCCACATATCAAAAGGTACTTCGATCTTGTACTTTTTAAGATTCATAAGTATCCTCACAAAACCCAAATTCATAAACTCAACTGCCTGCTCCTTGTCCGTAGCATATCTCCAACAAACACCAATCAAAGTTTTGTACATATACTTGTACAATTCACTTTGAGCGCGCTGATCTTCTTCTAGACATCGCTGAATGAGTTTATGGTAATGCCCTTCTTCCAAATAACCTAAGTTTAAAAGCAGTGGTCATCTCAGGTAAATGTCTCATTCAAAAGCCCGGAAAATTCTCGTTATTTGAACGCTTTGAAAGTGATACACTGAAAAAAATCAAAATCTTGGGTAAATCTCCCATTTTTTTTATAAAAAACGAATTTGAATTCCGTTTCCCTAGCATCTTACCTGTTCAGGATCTTCCTATTCCCGTTCAGCAAAATGTCTAGCGAATAAAGTCCATACATAATAGAAATTTAGCGTAATATTTTCAAACACCCGCAAAATGGAACTTTCAATGGTAGATTATACTCGACTGATCAAAACAGAAGGAATAGACGTCATGGGGGAGCTCATCAAGTTGAACAAAAGTGATTATTATCGACATGCTCTTGATGTGCTTAAACTATGTCGCGAAATAAATCTGAAACGTATTCAAACATTACTTGGCAGCGGATCTTAAACAAACATGCACAAGCAAAGAGAAAACCGACTACATCATTCCAGCAGCAACAAATTCAATGATAAAAAACACTACATACATTTCAATTATTTTGGCAATAGTGGTCGCAGTATTCTCGTGCAAGCACCAACCGGAAACAATTGATATGCTCCTATACAACGCGAATAACCAACCGCAACCTCTGGATACGTTGAACATTATCAACGAGAATCCCTGTAATTCAGATTCTGTTTATTTCACCAACACCATTCTTCCATTATTGATTTCAAATTGCGCAGTCGAAGGATGTCATGATGCCATCACACATGAAGATGACGTGCGACTTTATACATACAATGACATAATGGAAGAGGTTGAACCCAGTGATCTCAATGGCAGCGACCTTTGGGATGTAATCAATAAAACTGACGGTGACATGATGCCTCCGGCTGATAACGGCGGTTCGCTTTCAGCGCAACAATTGCAACTCATCCAGACATGGATTCTTCAAGGGGCACGCAACAATGTATGTCAGGAAGACTGCGATCCACTCGGAGATTCCTTTTTACAAAATATCCAACCTATCCTGCAGCTCTTTTGCGAAGGGTGCCACTCAGGTAGCTCACCAAATGGTAATCTTTCATTGACAACACACTCGCAAATTCAAACAGTGGCGCTAGATGGCAGGCTGATGAATGCATTACACGGAACCAACGGATATAACCTCATGCCACAAAACACTACAGGCTTGCCTGATTGCTATATTAGCCAATTCCAAAATTGGATAAATGCAGGCGCACCCAATAATTGACTTACTCCATATGAAGCAAAATATTTTAATCACATACGGCGTATTGATTTCTTTTACGTTCATCTTTTGTTTATCTTCATGCTATTATGACAATGAAGCTGAATTGTATTCAACGGGTAGTTGTACCGACACTGAATATTCTTACGTTACAAGAGTCAAAGCTATCGTTGACCAGAATTGTGCTAGATCCGGATGCCATGCCGGACCTTCACCTGAGGCAGGAATCGGACTCGAAAACTATGCAGATGTGAAGAACAGCGCAATTAACACGAATTTCTTTTGCAGCATCAACTGGAGCAGTGGATGTTCTCAGATGCCGAAGAACAGCAGCAAACTTGACAAGTGTTCGCTCATTGCACTTGAGCAATGGAGAACGCTTGGATACCCCGAAAATTAACATGAACAAAAGAACAATCATACTTATCATTCTCCTCGCCATGATCGCAATTGGCGCCGGTGTTGTAGCATATCTCTGGAATAAACCTCACAGAACAGCAGAAGAAGAAAAACCATTTGCAACCTTATCGGCGAATGTTCTTTTTACTGAATTTTCAACCGATGAAGCTGCGGCCTTTGAAAAATACCGAGATAAAGTTATTCAAGTGAGCGGTAAAGTTTCGGAGATCAAATTCGATGCATCCGGCAACACGGATATCGTGCTCGCTACTGATGACATTCTCGGAACTGTAGTGTGTACTCTGAAGAACGGAGCCACCGCAAAAGGCATTACCGCTGGCATGACAGTTGACTTGAAAGGCATATGCAACGGCTTCCTCAGTGATGTGCTTCTCAATCAGGGCGTAATTGTCGCAAAAAAATAATTTATTAATAAAAAATCATAATGAAAAAAATACTCGCCGCTATCGCTCTTCTCTCCATCACCTTATTCGTTGATGCTCAAAAATATTTCACAAAAGATGGAACAATAAAGTTCTTCTCCGATGCGAAGATGGAGAAAATTCAAGCCACAAATAATAAAGCGACTTGCGTCTTGGATGCCACATCCGGCGCCATCGAATGGTCGGTTCTTCAAATGGGATTTGTGTTTGAAAATGCATTTATGCAAGAGCACTACAACGAAACATATATAGAAAGCGCAAAATTTCCGAAGGCTACATTTAAAGGTAATGTGGAAAATATGCAAGCAGTTGATTTAAAAACGGATGGCGCATACAACGTCAAAGTCGCCGGAGAACTCACCATGCATGGAATCACCAAAAGAGTAATTGCCAACGCCGTATTCAATGTAAAATCGGGAAATGTTTCCGCCGATTCAAAATTCGTGGTGAAGCCCACTGATTTCGGCATCACAATTCCCGGCGACAAAGCCGAAAACATTGCCAGCAACATCGATGTAACTGTGAAGGCTAATCTCACAGAATTGAAAAAATAATCGGAATAAATCATTTTACGGATGTTTAGATCTTGCCTACTTCTTGTTTCTTCTCTTTTGCTTTTTCAAGTCAACTATGCGCAACAGGACACAACAGACTTGCTGTCATTGCTTGGTCCGGAAGCACCGGTGACCAATTACGCATACGCAACGTTTAAATCTTCGCGTGTGATCAATATGCATTCAGTGGAAAACCCGGCGGCAGGAATTATGGACTTTCGCATTTCTCACCGATTTGGAACGATCAATTCCGGAGCACAAAATCTATACGGTTTGGATCAGGCATATATGCGACTGGGATTTGAATTTGGCATTACAAATAAACTCATGGCAGGCTTTGGAAGATCCAACGTGAATAAGGAAATAGATGGTTTTGTGAAATACAAAATCCTACGACAGAGCACAGGAAAAGTAAATATGCCTATTAGCTTGTCATTTTTCTCGTCATTGGTGGTTCGCACCACGTCTTGGGAGCACCCTGATCGCCGCAATTATTTTACATCAAGACTTTATTACTGCCATCAACTATTGATAGCGCGAAAATTCAATGAATCGCTTTCTATTCAAATCGCTCCAACACTTGTCCATCGCAATCTGGTAGCTGACACGGTCATCAAGAATGATGTCTTTGCTGCTGGAGTCGGTGGCCGTTACAAATTGACCCGAAGAACTTCGTTCAACGCGGAATACGTTTACGTTGCACCTGGCCAACTTGAAAGCATCTATAAAAACTCACTTTCAATTGGCTTTGATATTGAGACCGGAGGTCACGTCTTCCAATTGCATTTCACCAACAGCAAACCGATGAATGAGAAAGGATTTATCACTGAAACTACCGGGGACTGGAGTAAGGGTGACATACAGTTTGGATTCAATGTTTCGCGTGTTTTTACGGTAGCGAAAAGGAAGACGGTGCAAGAATAATTTGATTCATGCCTGACCTTCATTAACG
>JAYTMF010000673.1:0-1475 GCA_043728755.1 Flavobacteriales bacterium | reverse complement strand
CTTGAATGAGAAAAACCTCCGTCATACTGAGGGGTCTAAATTTTGAACGGTCAAACATGATTTTAATTAAAAATTAAGAATTGAAAAATAAGAAACGCGCCGTGTCTATATTTGGCGGTCAAAAAAACGAAAAAAAATGGAAAAGACTACTACAATCGCCGCAAAAGACGGCCTTGAATTATTTATCCGCTCGTGGGTACCCCCTCAGTATAAAGCCGTTGTTGCGCTCATTCACGGCTTCGGAGAACACTCAGGACGCTACCAACACGTGGCTGATTTTTTGAATGCGAACGGTTATGCCGTTGCCGCAATTGACCTCCGTGGACACGGCAAGTCGGGCAGTCAACGCGGGCATTCACCGAGCAATGAGACGACGTATGATGATGTCGAATTGTTTATTGAAAACACGAGGAAAACGCTCGGCGACACGCTGCCTTTGTTCCTTTATGGGCATTCTATGGGCGGAAATTTCGTGTTAAACACGCTTTTGCGTAGAAATACGCGCGGAATTGCGGGCGCCGTTGTCACGGGGCCGCTCATCAGTTTGAGCTTTAAACCCAATCCCGTTTTGGTATTTTTGGGACGCGGTTTGCGCCATATTGCGCCGACTTTTACGCAGCCGGGCGGTGTAAAAACGGAGCATTTGTCGCGCGATAAATCGGTCGTTCAAGCCTACATCGACGACCCTTTGGTTCATGGAAAAATCACTTCGGCGGCTGGAATGAACCTGCTCGAAGCGAGTGATTTTTTGGACACTTACGAAGGCTCGATGGCCGTTCCAACGCTCATGATGCACGGAGCGGAAGACTTTGTAACGTCGCAATCGGCCAGTGAAGCCTTTGCGAAGCGCGTAAAAGGCGACATTACGTACCGAAAATGGGCAGGTTTGTACCATGAAATTCACAATGAACCTGAAAAAGCGCAGGTGTTGGAAGAGATTGTCGCGTGGCTCGATGCGCACGTTTAATTATTTTTTTAAATATCAATTATGAAAAAAACGAACCTAATCCTCGTGGCATTACTCGCCATTTTGGGCAGCCTTTCGGCGTGGTATTTTGCCTTTAAAAACACGGAGACGAGTCTGGAAGGCTATGATTTTGAGTTTGCGGTGAAAGATACTGCTGCCATTGGAAAGATTTTCATCGCCGACCGCGTGGGAAAAACGGCGACTTTAACGCGCGTTTCGCCGAGCGAATGGCAGGTAAATGGCAAGTTTAAAGCCATGCCAAATGCCGTTAATAACTTGTTAGACGTCGTGGCGCGCATCGAATTGAAGTACCGTTTGCCGCGCAATGCCGTTAAAACGGTGCTTGGAGAATTGGCTTCGACGAGTAAATTAGTCCAGATTTTTGATAAAAAGGGCCAAAAAATGCGGAGTTATTACGTTGGCGGCGTGGATATGGACGGTCTTGGCACTTATTTGATGATGGAAGGCGCAAACGAGCCTTATCCGACGCACATACCAAATTTTATTG
>JAYTMF010000672.1:0-1932 GCA_043728755.1 Flavobacteriales bacterium | reverse complement strand
CAGCCCTTTTATTTTTGTAGAAATTTTAATTGTAGCATTTGTGATTAGGTGATTTGAGCATAAGGTTCGGGATTGTGTTTCATATAGAATTTCTCTGATGGAATTTCAGAAGCCCCTGAATTGATTATCTGTGCTCACTAAAGGACACTTCTAAAAACCTCTTTCACGAATCGACCAAATATGAATTGCGCTATTCTCTAATCATTTGTTTTGATGCTCATTTTGTCCAATACTTCGTCAAATCTCAGTTCCATAGCTAAGGCTGGGCAACTTCGATTTATACCAATGTGATTTCCAAAACATGCCCATGTTTGAGAAATCATTCAGTGGTATATGCCGATGGATACACGTGTTAAGTTCAATCTGGCGATGCAAAGATTGGACTTATACACTTGTCCAATCGGTATTACTTGACCATGCTGTTGAAGACAAGTATTTATTTTCCAAGATTTCTGAAATTCCCTCAGTGAAATTCTGTGTGAAATCCTAACTGTATCGCTTGTCAGAGGATTACGCTCCACCGGTATTTTTGAAGAAATTCTTTACTCATGTTGAAATCGGTCCTTTACATAATGATTTGCATACTTGCATTCACATCCTCTTGCAATAATTTGACAGCGCAGAAAGTCGAAAATCTTCCGGGAAGAATGCCCGGTCAGGAATGGGAAAACACTTTTGTGGAAAAGATCGCTGACGATAGTTTATGCACCTCCTTTCATCTATGGATTAAAGGCGGCGTAAAACATCACTTTCATAGCACGCACACAGAATGTATTTATTTCCTTGAAGGTGAAGGCCAGATGGAATTGGGTGAAAGCATTTTCAATGTAAAAGCCGGTGACTTTGTACAGGTGCCTCGCGGGACAGTTCATGCAGTGACAGTTTCCAAAACCATGCATGTCATCTCTATTCAAACTCCACAATGGGTAACTGAAGATCGGCAATTTGTAGCGCCGATCAGAAGGCCGCATAACGAATAGTCTTTTGTCACAACTGTTTTTCTGATCAGAAATTGATCATCCGCTCTGCGTGGTCATTCAAAAGGCGAAGTACACGCTCATCGTTTATCTCGCCATTTTCATCCATCATCTTATCAATATCTGACAACTTCGGTTGTGCAAAATGAACAAGCATACGCAAGTGATTGAGCACCCCGGTGAGGTGCTCCTGTCCGCGAAGATTTCCAGCATGTCCGTCCGACAATCCGATGATGCCCGCCTTCTTTTCACGGAAATATTTCGGGTGAACCATATCGAGAAAACATTTAAGTATTCCCGGGTAACTTCCATTGTACTCGGGAATTATGAAAACCAATTTATCGGCAGGCGCAATGAATTCCTCTACAAGTGCAATCATGGCTTCATGCTTTTTTTCATACATCTGAGGATGGAGAAACTCGGCAGTAATTTGCTTCAAAGAGAAATATTTCGCATCGTCGACTTTCGATTTGACCAATTCAAAATATTTTCCGGCGACAATTTCTGTCATGCTATCCGGACGGTTGGTGGAGGCGATTACGGTGATCATATTGCGTGGCAAAGCTAATAGCTAACTTAACAATGCTTCTACGTTTTGGTTCTTGGTATTCGAAGTGATGATATCGGTCATTGGCCCACCTTTTTTCAACACAAAACTTCAGATTCACCCACAATACTTCATGATGAAACGATCGAAAAAACATTCAATGGCTTAATACTCAGTTACAGGATTAAACTTATCAACGTCATTTCCACAATCACCGTGTGTACAACTTTGAAGCGTGTGAAACCGTGAAACACCTTGTTTCACTATACTTTCGTCACCGACCGATATGAAATACACCTACTACGGACACAGCAGTTTTCTGGTAGAAATAGATGGAGTCCGCATTGTTTTCGACCCCTACATTTCTCCCAATGAACTGGCCAAAGCAGTAGATGTGAACAGCATCAA
>JAYTMF010000671.1:0-1335 GCA_043728755.1 Flavobacteriales bacterium | reverse complement strand
TAAAGACGTCATATACTGAGGGGTCTTTTTTCAAATGCCTAATTTTATAAAAATGAATCATAGCAATAAAATTTCGATTTTTAAGCCGTCAATTTTGGCGTCAAAGCCTTATCGGGGCGGTGTTTCGCGGAGTGAAATAAAGCAAAAACCGAGCGTCGAACGCCTCTATAAAATGTCGTCGAATGAAAATATGTTGGGACCATCGCCGAAAGCCTTGGCGGCAATTCAACGCAATTTGGCGACCTTAAATGAGTACAATTTTCACGACGACGACCCGTTTCGTGAGGCTTTAGCAGCCGCATTTAATCATCAATTAAATGCAGACCAATTCATCACGGCGAATAGCGGTATGGAGATTTTGGATTTAATCACACGCGGCTTTTTGGACACCGATTTAGAAGTGATTATTTCGACGCCGACTTTTGGGGCTTATAAAAACTTTACAAATATTAATGGTGCAAAAATCGTTGATATTCAATTGGTTGGACAAAATTTTGAGCTTGATGTGGAAGGAATTTTAAGCGCTGTGAATGAAAAAACACGCTTGATTTTCGTTACAAATCCGAACAATCCGACGGGTAGTTTTATTCCAAAAGAACTCACCGACACGCTGATTTACTCGTTGCCACCGCACGTTGTGGTCGTTTACGATGAGGTTTATTACCATTATGTGGAGTCAAAAAACTACGCAAGAGCCGCCGATTATATCGCCGAAGGACGCAACGTTATTGGCATTCACAGTTTTTCAAAAAGCTACGGTTTGGCGGGTATTCGCTTGGGTTATGCGTTTTCGACGCCCGAAATTGCGGCTTATTTGAACCTCATGCGGCGCCCTTTTATGATAAATACTTTAACTATGGAAGCGGGCATTGCTGCCTTAAAAGATACCGCGCACATTGCCGCAACTCAAGCGCTAAACAAGGCAGGAAAGCAATGGATTTACGATGAATTTGACGCTTTAAACATCCGATATTGGCGCAGCGAAGCCAATTTTATTCTCTTCAAATCGCCTTGCGAAAACGCCGTTTTTACGGACAAAATGCTCGAAAATGGCGTCATGATTCGCCCGTGCGAATTGTTTGATTTGCCCAATTTTGCGCGGGTGACGGTGGGTTCAATGGCGGCAAATCGGGCGTTTATTGCGGCTTTGAAAACGACGGTGAAAGAAGTGGAATTGATGATGGAAATGGTGTGAAATAATTGAATTTTAAACGAAAAAACGTGCAATTCGACCTCGGATTGCACGTTTTTTTTATATTTTTGGCGATTATACTGAGGGGTCCTAAAATTTATCGTTTATCATAAATCATCATCAAAACAATGCGGTTAAAAGAC
>JAYTMF010000670.1:0-3167 GCA_043728755.1 Flavobacteriales bacterium | reverse complement strand
CTAGAGCGCTTGCATGGCATGCAAGAGGTCATCGGTTCGAATCCGATTATCTCCACGAAAAGCGAAGAGGCTGTCTATTACAGACAGCCTCTTTTTTAGTGCAATTATTTTTGATTACCTGAATATTGCTCAACACCTTGGCTTGGATAAGGAGAAATGAAAGGAGAATTTTCTTTCAGGTTCAACTCTCTCATTCATACTTCGAGCAGTTCAATTGCTCACCTGAATCTTAAAACACTCCGTCTTGAATTGCTCATTTCGGATTTTCAACATATACAGTCCTGCCGGCAGGTTGCTCGGTACTTCAATACCTGAAAGTTGAGTTTGAACAGAATTGATCGGCTTTTGCGATGTAATCAATTTCCCCGTAAGATCAATAATTTCTAGGGTAGTGATAGGTGCCGCGTTTTCATGTCTGGCAATTTGATTGTTCTGTCCCGCATGTGCAGGATTGGGGAAGATAGAATAGTTCGAAAGCGTTGTTATTTCATTCACGGCAGTAATATCTTCCGCGAGATATCTCGCCACGATTAAATCGTTGTTGTTCGCTGCCATTATTTTCCCCGCAACCACAATTTTACCGTCGGCCTGCAGTGCCATTGCATTGGCGTCATCTTGGCCAGGACCGATGTGCGATGCTGTATAGCCGTATGTGCCGAAGGGATAATCCGCAATTCCATCTTCAGTAAATCTTGCTACAATAAAATCGATATCTCCTGAGCTCGCATTGGCGATGCTGCCGCAAAGTAGAATTTTGTTGTCTGACTGCATTTCAATGTCATATCCGACATCATAAGTAGATGGATTGAATGTCACAACGCCTTCCGTTCCAAAAGTGCCGTCGAGTGTGCCATCTGCGGAATATTTGAGCAACACCATATCATTGTCATAGTTTGGTTGCGCAGTAAATCCACAAACTAACGTCGAACCATCCGCTAATACTTCCAGGCCAAAAGCATCATCAATGGTTCCTGTGTTAAGTGCTGTTTTCACCACGCCATTTGTTCCGAAGGAATTGTCAAACGTTCCATTTTCATTGAGTTTTGCGACGAGGATATCGAAATTGATACTGCCTTCAAAGGTCAATCCCATATCGTAGTGGCCACAAACCATTATCTGATTGTTGGGTGCTGCAGCAATGCGGCGAAATTTATTATCAGATGAAATGACAGGTATCTGTGCAACTCCGTTGGTGCCAAAGTTGGTGTCAACGGTTCCATTTTCATTGAATTGCACTACCGCAGGTATGGCTTGATTGAGCGAATTGGAAAGCGATCCGGCGATTACAATTTTGTGGTTGGGCAATTCAATCATTGAATAGGCGAAATCGTCTCCCGATGAAATATTCGCTTGAACGATACCTCCGGTTCCAAACGATTCATCTAGCGAACCGTCTTCATTCAATCTCATAAGCAGAACGGCAAACTCATAGCTCGGATTCGCTGCCGCACCAGCGATCAAAATTTTGCCATTGCTTTTGATAATGCATTCATAGGCATAGGATTCCTGATTCACAGAATAGATAACTTTACCATAATCTCCGAAACTTGAATCAAAAGTGCCATCGGGCATGAGTCGCACAGCCATTAGATCTCCACCAAAAGTTTTACTGTTGAGGGCAGTTCCAACGGCAACTATTTTTTGATCTGTAGGCTGAATTTATACGTCCATGAGATTTTCATGGAATCCGTTGTCGTATGTAGTCATGCCACCTACGCCAAAAGGGGCGTCAAGATCTCCGGCATATTGAGCCAAAGCCAGAATTGATGTGAAGAAGCATAGGGAAAGTGAAGTAGTGATTTTTTTCATGTTTCAAGGTTTGATTCTATTGAGTGCCGAAATTAACGAACGCAATTGGAGAGGTGAATTTATTATTCCTGTAATAGTGGAAGTTTAAATCTTCACGGAACATCCAAACTCAAACAATCTCTCAATTGAAATGTTGGTGAAAAAAAGTCCAAGCCACGCAACCAATGTCATTCGTTTTTTGTTCTATAGATACAGGTTTTGTTTGTCAACTATAAAATCTGGTTTTGATTAAGGAATGAAATCGCCCCTAGTTTGGGGCGGTTTCGTTCGTCACTCTTAGCTTCAGCGCTTTCAGGTTCATATTCTGTGCGTAAATCTCTCTTCTCTTTTTTGGAAATATTGTGCATCATGTGTTCAATTTGGCGTTCACATAATATTTTCATGAAATGTCAGAATCTGTAAAAACCTCTCTCACTCTCGCTCAAACAATTGATCACGTTCAGAAATTCCATGACGCCTTCGGTTTGCCTGTTCGATTTAATCCAACAGCTGAGTTATCCGAAAAGGAATGGACACTGCGTTTCAAACTCATGAATGAGGAGAATGAAGAATATCTCGAGGCGGCACAGCGTGGCGACATCGTTGAAATTGCTGATGCACTCGGCGATATGCTTTATATCCTTTGTGGAACCATCAACGCACATGGCTTGCAGGATAAAATTGCTGAAGTATTCGAGGAGATTCAAAGAAGCAATATGAGCAAACTGGACGAAAATGGTCAACCCATTTACCGCGAAGATGGAAAGGTCATGAAATCGGATCGCTATTTCCGACCAGACATTTCAGGCGTTCTGGCAGCTACGCACTAATTTTTAACAAACTATTTTTTCGACAATGTTCATCGGCAGGCACGTGAATGTAGTATTGCTCTAACCCATGAGAATTCATGTTCACACCTTTCCCTCGCGATTAGAATTTCGTCATCCATTTCGCATTGCTCATGGCGTACGCACCGGAACAGACGTTGTACTTGTGCGCTTGGAATGGAATGATCTCACCGCATTTGGAGAGGCCACTTTGCCACCTTATTTGATGGATACCATTGAATCTGTCACTCGTTTTTTTTCCCTTCCGGAAATTCAAAATATCGCATTTCCGATTTCCGTCGAAAATCTCTTTGATGAATTGCATCGGTCACATCCAGCCAATATGCCGGCGAAAGCCGCGCTTGACATGGCGTTGTGGCAACTTCTTGCGAAGTATCAAAAGACTTCTCTGAATGAATTATTGAAAATTTCTTCTCAGGAAAAAATTCCTCATTCATACACTATCGCTGTTGGGAATTCTGACGAAATGAAAGAAAAATTTGCAATCGGATTGGAGAATAACTTCCGCTTTTTCAAATTGAAACTCGATGG
>JAYTMF010000669.1:0-2134 GCA_043728755.1 Flavobacteriales bacterium | reverse complement strand
TGATCCATCAAGTTCAACGCGTTGATGGGATCGTCCTTCGCATTGAGTATTGGGAGGTCCGCTTTTAGGAGTTGTCTGGAAGTTATCACTTAGGGTGTTTTTTTAAATTGTTCTTTATGCTTTTACAATTGAATCTTGGCTTTACCCTTCTCACTGTTCATTGTTCAAGTTCGCAGCAGCTTGTGAAAAATCGCGCCAAACATATACTACATCCTATTGAGTGCCTAAATCTCAACCTGTGTTAACGCTTTGTATTCTTTAAACTTGTTATCGGCAGTAAATGTTGCAATCTTGTCATGCAAGTTCACGATATGATATACGTGATTTATACACAGTTGGATTGTTTAGAATCGTCTGAATCCAATTTGTCTGCTTTTCTTTACTGCCAAATAGCTCCACATGCAAATAAAATTGAGTGTCAACATTAATAAAATAGCGACGTTGCGCAATGCACGCGGTGGCAATGTGCCGGACTTGATCAAAGTGGCCATGGATATTGAACGGTTTGGTGCAGATGGAATTACTATTCATCCACGTCCCGATCAACGACACATTCGACTTGACGACGTCTATGCATTGAAGAAAGTGGTGAAGGGTGAATTCAATATTGAGGGTTATCCGAGTGAGGATTTCATCAATATGGTGCTTGATGTGAAGCCGCATCAGGTAACTCTTGTACCAGACGGTCCGGATGTGATCACCTCCAACGCTGGTTGGGACACCATTAAGAATGGAAATGTTTTACAAGCACTCGTAGACAGATTTGAAAAACAAGGCATACGCACCAGTATTTTTCTCGATCCGGTAGTTGAAATGGTTGTTGCGGCAAAAGAAACCGGCGCACACCGCATTGAGCTTTACACCGAGGCATACGCTTCTGGTTATACTGCCCATAGGGAACTAGCAATTGCTCCGTATGTGCTTGCGGCCAAAAAAGCGAATGCACTCGGACTTGATCTCAATGCCGGTCACGATCTCTCACTCGAGAATATCGCTTTCTTCGCTCAACAAATTCCGGGCTTGCTGGAAGTGTCCATCGGTCATGCGCTGATCAGCGATTCGCTTTATTATGGACTTGAAAATACGATCAACCTTTACCAGCGCGCATTGCGAACGTCATGAAATTATTTTTCAAAACAGAAGGTGAAGGTCGTCCGTTATTGGTGTTGCATGGCATGTTTGGAAGCGCCGACAATTGGCAAACGCTCGCCAAGACACTTTCTCAAAGCTATAAAGTTTATCTCATCGATCAACGCAATCACGGTCATTCACCACACAGCGATGCATATAGTTATGATCTCATGTCTGAAGATCTCTACGAATTGGTGGCAGAGGAAGGACTCCGCGATCTATTGATCATTGGACATTCAATGGGTGGAAAAACAGCCCTTCGATTTGCGCAACACTATGGATTTCTGATCGATAAAATGATCAGCGCGGATATGGGTGTCAAAGCGTACGCTCCGCATCATGACGTTGTTTTTGCTGGCTTGTTTGCAGTGGACGTAGAAAATTGCGACAGCAGAAAAGAAGCCGAAGTGCGCATCTCGAAGCATATTTCGGATGAATCGACCAAACAGTTTTTACTCAAAAATCTTTACTGGAAGGATCATGGCAAACTTGCCTGGCGCTTCAATCTAGATGTCATATTTCGGCGGCGCGAAGAAATGATGAAGGCTTTGCCGGAGGAACGAATCGAAAATGATGTGTTGTTTCTGCGCGGAGGTAAAAGCAACTACATATTGGATGCAGACATGCCGGCAATCGAAGCGTTGATTCCACGTGCTGAATTTGACACTATTGTACATGCTGGTCATTGGTTGCATGCAGAGGCACCCGCTACTTTTATTGAAAAGTGTACGAAGTATTTTGGTGAATGAATAGAACAAATTCAGGGCACTTCTAAATACCTGTTCTATGAATCGCGATAGGTCATTTCGTCGAAGACGAGGAAAATCTCAGTTGCATAGCCTAAGTTAGTTATACCTATGTATGATTTCTCAATCATTGGCCCGTATTATAAATCACATTGCTATAACAGGTTCCCCGGTTGAACACCATAACTCAATAACCCAATAACTTAAGAAAGGTCACAGCCCATCGTTCTTGATACGAGCAATGAAGTTGTCACACG
>JAYTMF010000668.1:0-4728 GCA_043728755.1 Flavobacteriales bacterium | reverse complement strand
CTTTATTGAAGAAATTAAAAATGATGACCGCGTGGTGTTGATGTTGTACACTGCCAATTCGCATGGTATGCCTGAGCAGCGCGCTGCATATTTCAAACTGATGAATGCGCAATGTGACGTGCCTGTCGTGCACGTGCGCAGCTATGGCGCATTGAGTGAAGACCAGTTTATGCTTTACAGCGCAACGGATCTCGGCGCATTGCTCATTGATGGACTCGGCGACGGCATTATGATTACCGCTCCAGAGATACCTATGCAGCGTGTCAATGCAACGGCATTCGGAATACTTCAAGCAACACGCACACGCATTTCAAAAACAGAATACATTTCCTGTCCAAGTTGCGGTCGCACGCTTTTCGACTTGCAAGAGACGACAGCAAAAATTCGCGCAAAGACTTCTCACCTCAAAGGCGTGAAGATCGGCATCATGGGTTGCATCGTCAACGGTCCTGGCGAAATGGCCGACGCTGATTACGGCTATGTGGGCACAGGACCGGGTAAGATTACACTCTATAAAGAAAGAAATGTCATGAAGAAAAACGTGGCGGAAGCGAGTGCGGTTGATGAATTGATTCAGTTGATAAAAGATGGTGGCGATTGGGTGGAAGAGGAATGATTAATTATAATAATCCACCAGCTTCACCCTCAAACATCTTAAAGGCTAGCGGTGATAGGGTTTTCAAAAGGATAGTTGAGTTTCTGCGGTTCAATTTATATATGAATTCATCCAAATAGTTCTGCCTGTATTTCTCAGAAACGTGATGTAATATTCCATTGACATATCGCTTGATGTCACATCATTCCAAAACGTTTTTCATGAAGTAGTCTAAAAAAAGAAGTGGGTTCCGGTGAAGTGCCATTATATTGGTTCAGATATGGATGAGGATGAACAAATCTATTTCGAGTTTCTGATCAATAATTTTACTTGGACAGCATCAACAATTGAAGAACAGTATAAACGTCATTGAGCATCGAGTCCTTTTCAAGGAAATCAAAGCACGCCTGAAAATCAAGTTGTTCAATGGGACCAAGCATGAATGCAATATTGATACAAATTTGAACAGCACTGATCGCTCTATTGCATTTGAAATCACTCCAATTCACGGCGAAATACAAATGGCATTTTTCAAATCTGATTGAATTCATCGGATCGAAGCTTTTTGTCAAAATCGATCTTCAACTTTGGCTTCAATAGCCGTTTTTGGATGACGATGAAATTGGATTTGCAAACGTCACTCTATAAATATTATACCAATGTGATTTATAAAACGGGCCAATTTTTTAGAAATCAAACAGCGGTAAATGCCGATGGATACAAGTGTTTAGTTCAATATGGTGAAGCAAAGCTTGGACTATTACACTTGTCCAATCGGTATTAGAAGAGGATAGCGTGAACCTTCGACTAAATAATTCACTGTTTACAAGCCCACACATGTTTAGATTCGTAAAGTCTTGGACCGATGTGACCTTCGATCTTCTAACAACCAAAACCTCATCATGAGATCACTTTACTTGATAGCCTTTGTTGCGCTTGCGCTATCTTCTTGTCAAACATCTTCGGATGTCTTCAGCGGATCGAAATTCCAGAAGAGAAAATATTGTAAGGGTTGGTATTCGGAAAAAAGTAGCGATGCTGCGAAAACGGAAACTGCAACTACCGCATCAAAAGTTGTTGCGATTCAACAAGAAATTGAAACAAGAAACATCTCCACTGCTTCAGCAACGGTTGAGGAAGTAGTTGATGCACCATCGCAAGTTGATAGAGTTGAAGAATTGCAAGTGTCGTCATTGAATCTTCAAAGCACCGACAGTCGAGTAAGTACTAAAACCGTCTTAAAAGTCGATGACGATTTCAAAACAAATTTTGCTGAAGCAAATGCAGCCAAGAAAAAGAAGAAAAAGGAAAAAATAGAGCCGCTAATCAGTTGGGGGTTATCTTCATCATCACTTTCTACGTGGTTTTGGGGATGGTCCTTTTTGCTCTTTCTCAACATTCCTATTCTTGGAATTATTTTCGGAGCATTGGGTCTTGCAATTTGTTTCGCCGGGCTTTCCAAACTTAAAAAACCCAAGCGTAAGAAGAAGCGAAATTTGCTTAGGGCTATTGTCGGAATCCTCTTTGGACTTTTATCCATAATCGTATGTCTGGCGGTGCTTTATAGGAAAAATGCTATTGCACTTTCACTCGCTTCAACTCAAAATTCTGTCCAAGATAAACACGCCTCACTTCTTCATCAGCGGCAAGTTCTTCTGCCGTGCCGGCTTTGAGGATATTGCCGTCATACAATAAGTATGCACGGTCAGTAATCGAAAGTGTCTCCTGTACATTGTGATCGGTGATCAATACACCGATGTTGCGCAGTTTGAGTTGATATACAATTTTCTGAATGTCTTCAACGGCAATGGGATCAACGCCGGCGAAAGGTTCGTCGAGAAGTATAAACTTTGGATCCGTGGCAAGTGCACGTGCAATCTCCGTTCTTCGCCTCTCACCACCACTTAAGTGATTACCGATATATTTTCTTTTTTCTGTGAGTCCAAATTCGTCCAACAAACTTTCAAGCTTTAATATTTGCTCCGCTTTAGTGAGCTTGGTCATTTCGAGCACAGCTTTGATATTGTCTTCAATAGATAATGTGCGAAAGACACTTGCCTCTTGCGGTAAATACCCCACACCGAGTTGCGCTCTGCGATACATCGGCTCGTTGGTGATTTCCCTTTCATCGAGAAAAACGCGGCCTTCATTCGGTTTTACCAATCCGACGACCATGTAAAAACTGGTGGTCTTACCCGCCCCATTCGGACCTAGTAATCCAACAATCTCGCCTTGACCTACATCAAACGAAACACCGCGCACAACAGTACGTGAACCGTATCGGCGAACAATATTTTCTGCGCGGAGTATCAAAAAAATTCCATTTGGTTGACGGTTGCAAAAGAACATCAAAGATGTTGTTCTCAGGTTACAAAACTTTATTAAACAACAAGCCCCTTCTGCGAACATTGAGGTGAATCATGTACCGATAGCTCAATTCAAATCTACATTTGCACTATGGAAACAAAGAAGAGGATACCCACCGCTGTTTACGCGGAAATGACACCCAATCCAGCTGCAATGAAATTCGTAGCTGATCGTGCATTGGTGACCGGTGGCTTACAAGTGGAATACAGAAGCAAGGGCGAAGCAAAAAGTTCATCGCCACTTGCGGAAGAATTGTTCAATTTCCCCTTTGTGACCAGCGTATTCATCAGCGGTAGCTATGTGACTGTTTTGAAAGATGAATCACTCGGCTGGGAGATGATCGTGCAGCAATTGCGCGAGTACATTCGAGAGTGGCTCATGGACAATGAAATTGCAGTAAGCGCCGTGACGGCCGATATCCTCAACAGAACGAAAGAAACCGTTACAGAAGATCCTATTGCTGCGGTTCACACCAAGGCTATAGACTTCAGTCAGTTTGAAGCAACCGAATACGATGACGACATTCGATTTCTGTTGCATGAATTCGTAAGACCCGCCGTAGAATCCGATGGTGGCGCCATTGATTTCATGGCTTACAAAGACAAAAAAGTGTATGTTCAGTTGAAAGGATCTTGCAGCGGTTGTCCTTCATCTACAGCCACATTGAAAGGTGGAATTGAAAATTTGTTGAAGGCAAAAATGCCCGACATAGTCGAAGAGGTGATCGCGGAATCAGTTTAATCTGACGGCAATCGAATTCCTTCTTCAGCAGCGTTTTTCAATGCTATCTTATTTTGCAGAATAATTTCCTAGCGTATGTCGTCATATCGTCTTGTATTTATTCATGGTTTTCTGGAAGATGCTTCCATGTGGAAACTCATTGTCGATGGTCTTACAAAAAATGGTTCATTAGTCAGTACGCCTGAATTACCGGGACATGGCGAGAACACTTTTATACCGAAAGAGAAAACGGCTGAGTCGTATTGTCAGAATATTCTGGATCAGCTATCGCTTTCACCTGACGAGAAAATATTCATCATCGCACATTCTATGGGCGGCTACCTCAGTGCAACGCTTGCCGCAATGATCCCCGAACAAATCGTCGGGTTGTGCATGTTTCACGCCAAAGCAGGTAAAGACAGTGCTGAGAAAATTGAAGAACGAAAGCGCGCCATTATTGCCGCCACGGCGAACAAGGATTTGTATGTGAGCACGGTTATCAAAAATATTTACTTCGAAGGAAGCAGAGAGCGGTGCAAAAAGGAAATTCAGCGTCAGATTAAAAATGCAAAGAAACTTTCCATAGAGGCCATCACCAGTGCCCAAGAAGTCATGATTCAGCGTCCCGATCAAATTGAAACAATGAAATCGCGAAATTTTTCGCTCTTCTACTTTCTGGGCGACAATGACGCCTCACTTCCGTTGGATGTAATGAATGCGGAATTAGCACAATTACCAGGCGCCTTGACCTATTTCTCAGATGAATCCGGACATATGGGTCATTATGCAAGCACGCGTGAAGCATTGGTGTTTTTACAGCGGGCCCTGAACATAACACGAGAGACCAATTAAGGGTATTGTTAACGGTTTGGCGCTTGGCGAACAAGCGGATTTCGAAGTGCTAAACTGTCTGCCAGCACTGAACTTTATACGAAACTCAAGGCTTCATTTAACCACTGAACCGCCAATTTCTTGTAGGTGCTGTTGCACTAAACCTTCGGTAGCTTTTTTCACCGCGCGTCGTAAACATACGCATAATTAAAATC